>NZ_JARVSN010000013.1:0-105555 GCF_030209165.1 Pseudomonas sp. fls2-241-R2A-110
GAGCCTCAGCGAGCGGGCCGAACGTAGGAGCAAGCGTTTTTTTGCTTACTTTTTTTAGGCGCTTGTAAAAAAAGTGAGTCGCCGTAAGGGCGAAACCCTAAGTAGCCGTTACCGCAGCAACGAATATACCCCCGCAAAAAATCTCACCGAAGAAACTCGGCCACTTTCTGCACGGCGCAGGCCAAATGCTGCTCATGCGTAAACCCGGAAACCTTGAGCGGCTTCAAATCATGATCCCCCGCCCCCAACCAAAACACCTCAATCCCCGGCGATAGGTCGTAAGCCTCGACCGCCTCACGATTGCCAAGCGCATCCCGCTCGCCTTGCACAATCAACGCCCGAGTCTGCAAAGAAGCCAAATGCTCGACCCGAGGCTTCTCCGGCTTCCCCACCGCATAAAACGGATAACCCAGGCAAACCAAGGCATCAGCCCCCAGCTCATCAGCCAACAGACTGGCCATCCGCCCGCCCATGGACTTGCCACCAATGGCCAGACGCCCAGTGACATGGCGTCGCACCACGGCATACACCTCACGCCAGCATTCCAGCAGTTTTGGCGCCGGATTCGGAGGACGCTTGCCGCCATCGACACGCCTTTGCGCCATGTATGGAAACTCGAAGCGCAATACATTGACGCCTTGAGCCGCAAGGCGCGCAGCCACATCGTCCATCCAGGCACTGTCCATCGGCGCACCGGCACCGTGGGCGAGAATCAGCGTCGCCGATGCTGGCACTGACGCGGCATTCCACAACCATCCATGATCCCGCACACATTGCGCCCATTGATCCCCGTCAATACTGGCCTTGTGCTCTTTGTCCATGCTTGCCTCGCTTTTAGTCTGCCTATAACTCCAGGCGAAGCGGCGCCGCTGGCGCTCACTTCGGCTGAACCGTGGATGGGGAACCATGAACACTTCTATCAGTACCGCCTACAACTACAAGGTGGTCCGCCAATTCGCCATTATGACGGTGGTGTGGGGCATCGTCGGCATGGGCCTCGGGGTTTTTCTCGCGGCCCAATTGGTCTGGCCCGAACTCAACTTCAATTTGCCGTGGACCAGTTTCGGGCGGTTGCGCCCGCTGCACACCAACGCGGTGATCTTCGCCTTTGGCGGTTGCGCCCTGTTCGCCAGTTCGTTCTATTCGGTGCAACGCACCTGCCAGACCCAATTGTTCGCGCCGAAAATCGCCGCGTTCTGCTTCTGGGGCTGGCAACTGGTCATTCTGCTGGCGGCTATCAGCCTGCCGCTGGGTTACACCAGTTCCAAGGAATACGCCGAGCTGGAATGGCCGATCGATATCCTGATCACCATCGTCTGGGTCGCCTACGCCATCGTCTTCTTTGGCACGCTGGCCAAGCGCAAGACCAAACACATCTACGTCGGCAACTGGTTCTTCGGTGCATTCATCATCACCGTGGCGATCCTGCACATCGTCAACAACCTTGAATTGCCAGTGAGTTTCACCAAGTCCTACTCGGTGTACGCCGGTGCGACCGATGCAATGGTCCAGTGGTGGTACGGGCACAACGCCGTAGGCTTTTTCCTCACCGCTGGTTTCCTGGGGATGATGTATTACTTCGTGCCGAAGCAGGCCGAGCGCCCGGTGTATTCCTATCGTTTGTCCATCGTGCACTTTTGGGCGCTGATCACCCTGTACATCTGGGCCGGCCCGCACCACTTGCACTACACCGCGCTGCCCGACTGGGCGCAGTCGCTGGGCATGGTGATGTCACTGATCCTGCTGGCGCCAAGCTGGGGCGGGATGATCAACGGCATGATGACGCTCTCGGGCGCCTGGCATAAATTGCGCAGCGACCCGATCCTGCGCTTCCTCGTGGTGTCCCTGGCCTTCTACGGCATGTCGACCTTCGAAGGTCCGATGATGGCGATCAAGACGGTCAATGCCCTCTCCCACTACACCGACTGGACCATCGGCCACGTTCACGCCGGTGCGCTCGGCTGGGTGGCGATGATTTCCATCGGTGCGCTGTATCACATGATCCCGAAAATCTTCGGTCGCGCGCAGATGCACAGCATCGGCCTGATCAACGCGCACTTCTGGCTCGCGACCATCGGCACCGTGCTGTACATCGCCTCGATGTGGGTCAACGGTATCGCCCAAGGCCTGATGTGGCGCGCCGTCAACGAAGACGGCACGCTGACCTACTCCTTCGTCGAAACCCTGGTGGCCAGCCACCCAGGCTTCGTCGTGCGACTGGTGGGCGGTGCAATCTTCCTCAGTGGCATGTTCCTGATGGCTTACAACACCTGGCGTACCGTGCGGGCCTCGCAGCCTGCCGAAGTCGCCGCTGCCGCGCAGATGGCCTGAGGAGTCCGCCATGAAACACGAAACAATCGAGAAAAACGTCGGCCTGCTGATGCTGCTGATGATTCTGGCCGTGAGCATCGGCGGTCTTACCCAGATCGTCCCGCTGTTCTTTCAGGACGTGACCAACAAACCGGTGGAAGGCATGAAGCCCTACACCGCGTTGCAACTGGAAGGACGTGACATCTACATCCGCGAAGGCTGCGTCGGTTGCCACTCGCAGATGATCCGTCCGTTCCGGGCCGAGACCGAACGCTACGGCCACTACTCGGTGGCTGGCGAGAGCGTCTGGGATCACCCCTTCCTGTGGGGCTCCAAACGCACCGGGCCGGACCTGGCACGGGTCGGCGGCCGTTACTCCGAAGACTGGCACCGCGCGCACTTGTACAACCCGCGCAACGTCGTGCCGGAATCGAAGATGCCGGCCTATCCGTGGCTGGTGGCCAATCAACTCGACAGCAGCCACACCGAAACCAAGATCAAGACCATGCGCACCTTGGGCGTGCCCTACACCGACGACGACATCGCCGGTGCAACGGCCTCGCTCAAGGGCAAGACCGAAATGGACGCCCTGGTCGCCTACCTGCAAGTGCTCGGCACTGCCATCAAGAGCAAGAGGTGAGCCATGGTCGTTGAGTTAAGCAGTGGAATGATCCGGGGCTTAGGCACGGTCGTGGTGTTCGTGGCCTTCGTTGGCCTGACGTTGTGGGTGTTCAACAGCAAGCGCAACCCGGAATTCGCCGAAGCGCGCCTGCTGCCGTTCGCCGACGAACCACAACCCGATAGCCCCCAAGAACCCGCAACAACAAGGAGTACCCGGCCATGACCACCTTCTGGAGTACGTGGATCTGCGTACTGACCATCGGCAGCCTGATCGGCCTGACCTGGCTGCTGATCGGCACCCGCAAGGGCGAAACCAAGGGCAGCGTCGACCAGACCATGGGCCATAGCTTCGACGGCATCGAGGAGTATGACAATCCGCTGCCGCAGTGGTGGTTCATGCTGTTCGCCGGCACGCTGGTGTTTGCCGTGGGCTATCTGATCCTTTATCCCGGCCTGGGCAACTGGAAAGGCGTCCTGCCGGGTTACGAGGACGGCTGGACCGGCGTCCACGAATGGGAAAAGGAGATGAACAAGGCTGACGCTAAGTTTGGGCCGATCTTCGCCAAATTCGCCGCCATGCCGGTGGAAGAAGTGGCCAAGGACCCACAAGCGCTGAAAATGGGCGGTCGTCTGTTCGCCTCCAACTGCTCGGTCTGCCACGGCTCGGATGCCAAGGGCGCCTTCGGCTTCCCGAACCTGACCGACGCCGACTGGCGCTGGGGCGGTGCTGCCGACACCATCAAGACCACCATCATGGGCGGTCGCATGGCGGCAATGCCGGCCTGGGGCGAAATCCTCGGTGAAACCGGCGTGAAAAACGTCGCCGCGTATGTGCGTCACGAACTGGCCGGCCTGCCATTGCCAGCCGACAGTGGTGCCGATGTGCAGGCCGGACAGCAACTGTTCAGCACCACCTGCGTAGCCTGTCACGGGGCAAACGGCCAGGGCACTGAAGCCATGGGGGCGCCGAATCTGACGCACCCGGCCGGATTTATCTACGGTTCAAGCCTGGCGCAACTGCAACAAACGATTCGTCATGGCCGCCAGGGCCATATGCCGGCGCAGAACGAATTGCTCGGTAACGATAAGGTGCAACTGCTGGCTGCGTATGTTTACAGCCTGTCTCACGGTCTGAGCACCGAGCGCTTGCAAGCTGAAGGCAAACGCGAATAAATCTCGACCGCTCTATTGCCGCATTCTCCCGGATGCGGCAGTTCCCTGCCTTTTTGCGACCAAGTGTCGCACCCCTCCTTGGGTCCTTCCTTTCGGTTCACCAGAATCGGGTCTAAGCTTCTGCGATGCGAACTGGCATGAGCCGGTTCCAGGTCGACCCAACCCGATGCGTTCGACGAATTCGCTCGATGACAGGCCGCAAAGGCTGGTAGATACCGGCTGTCGTGCCAATTGCCGTCTGTCACCCGATCGTTGCGTTTGAACACAGCCCGTTACAACTGACCTGACCCCCTCACCCTTTTCGTTCGCTGCGACATTTTGTCCGGGGCCAATTTTGTCCTTACGCGGCGCATGGAAAGGCCGCAGAATCAGCTTTTGAAAGCATTGATCCAGGTCATGGCGCGTTGCAATGACCCCCTGCTTTCTCCATACTTGCGACCGATTTTTACTCCTAATAAAACACCCAAACCGTGGAACCTTAGAATGAGCACAGCAATCAGTCCGACTGCTTATAACTATAAGGTAGTCCGCCAGTTCGCCATCATGACGGTGGTCTGGGGGATCCTTGGCATGGGGCTTGGTGTCTTCATCGCCTCACAGCTTGTATGGCCGGAATTGAACTTCGGTCTGCCGTGGACGACTTTTGGACGCTTACGCCCGTTGCACACCAACCTGGTGATTTTCGCCTTCGGTGGTTGTGCACTGTTTGCCACTTCTTATTACGTCGTGCAGCGAACCTGCCAAACGCGACTGATTTCCGACAGTCTCGCCGCCTTCCACTTCTGGGGATGGCAAGCGGTGATCATCGGCGCCATCGTTACCTTGCCGCTGGGTTACACCACCACCAAGGAATACGCTGAGCTGGAATGGCCCCTGGCTATTTTGCTGGCCATCGTCTGGGTTGTTTACGGTCTGGTGTTCTTCGGCACCATCGTCAAGCGCAAGACCAAGCACATCTACGTCGGTAACTGGTTCTACGGCGCGTTCATCGTCGTGACGGCGATGCTGCACATCGTCAACCACATGTCGCTGCCGGTCAGCCTGTTCAAGTCCTACTCCGCCTATGCGGGTGCCACGGACGCGATGATTCAGTGGTGGTACGGCCACAACGCGGTCGGTTTCTTCCTGACCACCGGCTTCCTGGGGATGATGTACTACTTCGTTCCGAAGCAGGCCGAGCGTCCGATCTACTCCTATCGCCTGTCGATCGTGCACTTCTGGGCGCTGATCACCCTGTACATCTGGGCCGGTCCGCACCACCTGCACTACACCGCACTGCCGGACTGGGCTCAGTCCCTGGGCATGGCGATGTCGATCATTCTGCTGGCTCCAAGCTGGGGCGGCATGATCAACGGCATGATGACCCTGTCGGGCGCCTGGCATAAGCTGCGCACCGACCCGATCCTGCGCTTCCTGGTGGTATCGCTGGCGTTCTACGGCATGTCGACCTTCGAAGGCCCGATGATGGCCATCAAGACCGTGAACTCGCTGTCGCACTACACCGACTGGACCATCGGCCACGTACACGCCGGCGCTCTTGGCTGGGTAGCGATGATCTCGATCGGCGCCATCTACCACATGATCCCGAAACTGTTCGGTCGTGCGCAGATGCACAGCATCGGCCTGATCAACACGCACTTCTGGCTCGCAACCATCGGTACCGTTCTGTACATCGCCTCGATGTGGGTCAACGGCATCACCCAGGGCCTGATGTGGCGTGCAATCAACGACGACGGCACCCTCACCTACTCGTTCGTCGAAGCGCTGCAAGCCAGCCACCCTGGCTACATCGTTCGCGCCCTGGGCGGTGCGTTCTTCGCCAGCGGCATGCTGTTCATGGCCTACAACGTATGGCGTACCGTACGTGCCTCGAACCCGGCAGAAGCCAAAGCCGCTGAACAGATTGCTGTAGTTGGAGCTCACTGATGAAGCATGAAGCAGTCGAGAAGAACATTGGCCTGCTGGCCTTCTTCATGGTTATCGCCGTCAGCATCGGCGGCCTGACCCAGATCGTTCCGCTGTTTTTCCAGGACGTCACCAACAAGCCGGTCGAAGGCATGAAGCCTCGTCCCGCGCTTGAAGTCGAAGGACGCGACGTGTTCATCGCCAACGGTTGTGTCGGCTGCCACTCGCAGATGATCCGCCCGTTCCGTGCTGAAACCGAACGTTACGGCCACTACTCGGTTGCCGGTGAAAGCGTCTGGGACCACCCGTTCCTGTGGGGTTCCAAGCGTACCGGTCCGGACCTGGCCCGCGTCGGCGGTCGTTACTCCGATGACTGGCAGCGTGCGCACTTGTACAACCCGCGCAACGTAGTGCCTGAGTCGAAAATGCCGGCCTACCCGTTCCTCGTGGAAAACAAGCTCGACGGCAAAGACACCGCCAAGAAACTGGAAGTCTTGCGCACGCTCGGCGTCCCTTACACCGACGAAGACATCGCCGGCGCCAAGGATGCTGTGAAGGGCAAAACCGAAATGGACGCGCTGGTGGCCTATCTGCAAGGCCTGGGCACCATCATCAAAAGCAAACGGTGATTTAGATGGATATCGGGATGATTCGTGGCCTGGGCACCGTTGTTGTGATGGTGGCCTTCATCGGTCTGGCGTTGTGGGTATTCAGCCCCAAGCGCAAGTCGGAGTTTGAAGACGCGACCTTGCTGCCTTTCGCGGATGATCCCGAAGCCATCAAGCACGTCGAGCAAGCTTCTAGGAGTAACAAAGAATGACTACGTTCTGGAGTCTGTACGTCACAGTCCTCAGTCTCGGCACCATCTTCGCCTTGACCTGGCTGCTGCTGTCCACCCGCAAGGGCCAGCGCAGCGAAGCCACCGAAGAAACGGTTGGCCACTCCTTCGACGGGATCGAGGAGTACGACAACCCACTGCCAAAATGGTGGTTCATGCTGTTCGTGGGCACCATCATCTTCGCTCTGGGCTACCTGGTGCTGTACCCGGGCCTGGGCAACTGGAAAGGCCTGCTGCCAGGTTACAACTACCTGGATAACGACAAGCAAACCGCGTTCGCCAACGGCCAGTCCGGCTGGACCGGCGTTCACGAGTGGGAAAAGGAAATGGCCAAGTCGGACGCCAGGTTCGGTCCGATCTTCGCCAAGTTCGCTTCCATGCCAATCGAAGAAGTGGCCAAGGACCCGCAAGCCCTGAAGATGGGTGGCCGTCTGTTCGCCTCCAACTGCTCGGTCTGCCACGGCTCCGACGCCAAGGGCGCTTATGGTTTCCCGAACCTGACCGACGCCGACTGGCGCTGGGGCGGCGAGCCGCAAACCATCAAGACCACCATCATGGGTGGCCGTCACGCGGTCATGCCGGCGTGGGCTGACGTGATCGGCGAGCAAGGCGTTGCGGACGTTGCGTCGTTCGTGCTGACCAACCTCGACGGCCGCAAGCTGCCGGAAGGCACCAAGGCTGACCCGGTTGCCGGCCAGAAGCTGTTCGCCGCCAACTGCGTGGCTTGCCACGGTCCGGAAGGCAAAGGTACACCAGCGATGGGCGCACCTAACCTGACCCACCCGGCAGCGTTCATCTACGGTTCGAGCTTCGCTCAACTGCAGCAGACCATCCGTTACGGCCGTCAGGGCCAGATGCCTGCGCAAGAACTGCTGCAAGGCAACGACAAGGTTCACCTGCTGGCCGCTTACGTCTACAGCCTTTCTCACGGTGAGAAGGCTCCGGCGGCAGACGCTCAGTAAGGTAAATGCTTGATGCAATAAAAAAGGCCCCGCCAGTGATCTGACGGGGCCTTTTTTATGGGCGACTGGCCCAGATCGATTTCACCGGCACGGTATCCAGCAGCTTTCGGGTCTGCCATTGGTTATTCGTCACAAGGTTGATATGCAATTGCTTGCGATCATCCGAGAAGCTGGCAATCAGGTAGGTCTGCTGGGAAGTGGCGCCGCTGAGGTACATTGGCACGCCATTCACTTCATAGGCATCGCCACCATTTTGGTGGTAATGACCGGCAAAAATGGCAGTGACCTCATACTTCCTGATCATTTGCTGGAAACGCCTCACTTGCTCACTGTTCCCCATCATTTCCTCCGGCTTGTGCATGTTGATAATGATGGCGTAGCCCTGAATCCGAGCGTGTCTCAAATCGGTTTCCAGCCAATCCAGGGTACTGGTGATATCGAAGGTCGTCGGGTTTAACGCATGAGAAATCCTGGTCGCATAGGTCGGCTCATTATTGAGTTGCACCATATGGACTTCACCGATGTTCTTGGAATAGGCGAGGCTGCCCGAATACTGCCGACTGATGAAACTGCCCGTAATGTTCAGATCAAAATTATCAACCTTGCCTTCATGATGTTCTTTAAACTCCACGATACTGCCTGCCGCACAACTATTACTGAAACAATCATCCACGTTATTCTCATAATCGTGATTACCCAACCCATACAGATAATCGTCCTTGAAGTATTTTTTCAATGCCGAGTTCATGTAAGAGCGCTGCCAGCCGTGACCGAAAGCGGTGATATCACCATTAATCATGAGCGGCACATGGGATTGCGCATTGTTTTTCCGAAAGTCCGCAATACTCGCAAACTGGGTCTCTACCAGCCATTTTGAACGGCTATTGAAATCTGTTTCTGATTCAGGCTCTCTGCGGTCGAGCTTATCGGTCCAGGGGTATTGCGTATCCGAAGCGAATATCATGTAACGTGGAGCACCCTCCACTGAATAGGCCAAAGGCATCGTAGACAACAGGCACAAGCCCAACACAAACTGCTTAACTTTCTTGACAATCATGAAATTCCGTTTCCATTAGTATTAAGTAAAGTGCAATCAAAACAGCACCCAACCAACTTAATGAAAACGAACAAAAACCTCAAACAACTAACCAGAGCCAATTAAATAAATATATTTCCGCAACCCGGAATTAATACAGAAGAACAACTTCGCCCAACTTTCTTTTTGCAGCTTATATTCAGCGTGTGGTGAGCCCCACCAGGAAGCCGCTGCGGCCATCCCTTCGGTGATCGGCATGCCGGGCGGCCACGAATCGCATCACCTCCGAATCTGAATCTCGAAAAAACGTCCATAATTGACAAGTCAATTGATTCAAGTCATTACACCGTCAATTGATTTCTACCAACGTGACCAAAGGTCGCACCCTTGAGGTAGAGCTACAGGCGTATCATTGGGCCACTGCTACACCCCTTTTTGACCGCGGTCGGCATGCACTGACCGAGGCATTTTTCCACTGCCGTGGGATGCAATGATGAGCAATCAGATTCCGGTACACGACGTCACACCGCCTGCCAAAAACGCGAACAACAGCGTCGACCTCTACGCCTCCCGAGAAAAGATCTACACCCGAGCCTTCACCGGCCTGTTCCGCAATTTGCGAATGATGGGCGGGGCCTTTTTGTTCCTGTTGTATTTCGGCACGGTCTGGCTGAACTGGGGCGGCCATCAAGCCGTGTGGTGGAACCTGCCGGAGCGTAAATTCTTCATCTTCGGCGCCACCTTCTGGCCTCAGGACTTCATCCTGCTTTCCGGCATCTTGATTGTCAGCGCCTTTGGCCTGTTCTTCATTACCGTGTACGCCGGCCGGGTCTGGTGCGGCTATACCTGTCCGCAAAGCGTCTGGACGTGGATTTTCATGTGGTGCGAAAAGGTCACCGAAGGCGACCGCAACCAGCGCATCAAACTCGACAAGGCGCCGATGAGCGCCAACAAGCTCCTGCGTAAACTCAGCAAACACTCGATGTGGCTGTTGATCGGCTTCGTGACCGGCATGACCTTCGTCGGTTACTTCTCGCCCATTCGCGAACTGACCATCGATTTCTTCACCGGCGAAGCGGATGGCTGGTCGTATTTCTGGGTCGCGTTCTTCACCCTCGCCACCTACGGCAACGCCGGCTGGCTGCGCGAGCAAGTGTGCATTTACATGTGCCCCTATGCGCGCTTCCAGAGCGTGATGTTCGACAAGGACACGCTGATCGTTTCCTACGATCCACGTCGCGGCGAAAGCCGTGGCCCGCGCAAGAAAGGCATTGACTACAAGGCCCAGGGCCTTGGCGACTGCATCGATTGCACCATGTGCGTGCAGGTTTGCCCGACCGGGATCGACATCCGCGATGGCCTGCAGATTGAGTGCATCGGCTGCGCCGCCTGCATCGATGCCTGCGACAGCATCATGGACAAAATGGACTACCCACGCGGTTTGATCAGCTACACCACCGAACATAACCTGTCCGGGCAAAAAACCCATAAACTGCGCCCGCGCCTGATCGGCTACGCCTTGGTGCTGCTGACCATGATGGGCTTGCTGGCCGGCGCGTTCTTCATGCGTTCGCTGGTCGGTTTCGACGTCAGCAAGGACCGCGTGCTGTACCGCGAGAACGCCGAAGGCCGGATCGAAAACGTCTACAGCCTGAAGATCATGAACAAAGACCAGCGTGACCACACCTACGTGCTGGAAGCCTCTGGTTTGCCGGACCTGAAGCTGCAAGGCAAGCGTGAAATCAAAGTCGCCGCCGGGGAGATTTTCAGCCAGCCCGTGGAATTGTCCATGGCGCCGGAGAAATTGCCGTCGAGCACCAACGAGGTCAAATTCACCCTCAAGGATGCCGACGACAACAGTGTCCACGTTGAAGCCAAGAGCCGATTCATCGGCCCACAAATTCGTTGAGAGAAGTGATCATGCCCGCAGCAAATGCCGCAAGCCCTTGGTACAAGCATCTTTGGCCATGGATCATCATTGCCATCCTGGCGTGCTCCGTGACCCTGACCTTGTCCATGGTGACGATCGCGGTGAACAATCCCGACAACCTGGTCAATGACAATTACTACGAGGCCGGCAAAGGCATCAACCGCTCCCTGGACCGCGAACTGCTGGCACAGACCCTGTTGCTGCGTGCCAGCGTGCATCTGGACGACGTGACGGGCGAAGTCGACTTGCGCCTGAGCGGCAACAGTCAACCCAAGACCCTTCAACTGAACCTGATCTCACCGACCCAACCCGAGAAGGATCGCAAGATCACCCTCGCCCGCAGCGAAACCGAACAAGGCCGCTACATCGGCCAGCTGAGTGACAAGATTGAAGGCCGTCGCTTTGTCGAATTGCTGGGTGTGCAGGACGACAAGACCTGGCGTCTGTTCGAGGAAGAACAGGTCAGCCATGACAAAGACCTGATGCTGGGCGACGAGCCGCTGCAGGGCGCCGAAGACCTGAAGAAGTAAAAAGCCTGCGCATTGCGAATCGCGGGCAAGCCCGCGAAGAGGCCCTATCCGACGACATAGACTCTGCGGCACCAGTGAAAATCCAATGACCACCCCACTCCCTTGCTACCACTGCGCCCTGCCCGTCCCGGCCGGCAGCCGCTTCACCGCCGCAGTCCTCGGTGAAACCCGCGAGTTCTGCTGCCCTGGGTGCCAGGCCGTGGCTGAAGCGATCGTGGCCGGTGGCCTGGAAAGCTATTACCAGCATCGCAGCGAATCCTCAGCCAACCCCGAAGCCTTGCCCGTGCAGTTGGTGGATGAGCTGGCGCTGTACGACCGCGCCGACGTGCAACAACCGTTTGTGCGCCACGACGGCGAACTCGCCGAAACCACCTTGTTGATGGAGGGCATCAGCTGCGCCGCCTGCGGCTGGCTGATCGAGAAACACTTGCGCGGTTTGCCGGCGGTAGCCGAGGCGCGGTTGAACCTGTCCAATCATCGCCTGCATGTACGCTGGGCTGACGCGCAATTGCCACTGAGCCAGGTGCTCTGCGAATTGCGCCACATCGGCTACGCCGCCCACCCCTATCAAGCCGACCGTGCCAGCGAACAACTGGCCGCCGAAAATCGCCTGGCCCTGCGCCAACTCGGCGTGGCCGGCCTGCTGTGGTTCCAGGCGATGATGGCGACCATGGCCACCTGGCCCGAGTTCAACATCGACTTGAGCCCCGAGCTGCACACCATCCTGCGCTGGGTTGCGCTGTTCCTCACGACGCCGATTGTGTTCTACAGCTGCGCGCCATTCTTCAAAGGCGCCCTGCGCGACCTGCGCACCCGCCACCTGACCATGGATGTTTCAGTGTCATTGGCAATCGGCAGCGCCTACATCGCCGGGATCTGGACGTCGATCAGCGGTGTCGGCGAATTGTATTTCGATGCGGTGGGCATGTTCGCGCTGTTCCTGCTGGCCGGACGTTACCTGGAACGTCGCGCCCGAGAGCGCACCGCCGCCGCCACCGCGCAACTGGTCAATCTGTTGCCCGCCTCGTGCCTGCGCTTGAGCACTGACGGCCAGAGCGAGCGAATCCTGCTCAGCGAATTGCGCGTCGGCGATCAGGTGCTGGTTCACCCCGGCGCAATTCTGCCGGCGGACGGCAAGATCCTCGATGGCCAGTCAAGCATCGACGAATCGCTGCTGACCGGCGAATACCTGCCGCAACCGCGAACGCTGGGCGATGCCGTCACCGCCGGCACGCTCAATGTCGAAGGCGCGTTGACCGTGCAAGTCCTCGCCCTCGGCCAGGACACGCGGCTGTCGGCCATTGTCCGCCTGCTGGACCGCGCCCAGGCCGAAAAGCCGCGCCTGGCGGAAATCGCCGACCGCGCCGCGCAATGGTTTTTGCTGCTGACGCTGATTGCCGTCGTGGCCATCGGCTTGCTCTGGTGGGAACTGGATTCATCTCGCGCCTTCTGGATTGTCCTGGCGATGCTCGTTGCGACGTGCCCGTGCGCCTTGTCGCTGGCCACACCGACCGCCCTCACCGCCGCCACCGGCACCCTGCATAAACTGGGTTTACTGCTGACGCGCGGTCATGTGCTCGAAGGCCTGAACCAGATCGACACAGTGATTTTCGACAAGACCGGCACGCTGACCGAAGGACGCCTGGCATTGCGCTCGATCCGCCCGCTCGGCGAACTCGGCAGCGATCAATGCCTGAGCCTGGCTGCCGCGCTGGAAAACCGCTCCGAACACCCGATTGCACGCGCCTTTGGCCGGGCGCCACTGGCCGCCGAAGAAGTCCACAGCACACCGGGGCTGGGCCTTGAAGGGCTGGTCGGCGCGCAACGCTTGCGCATCGGTCAACCGGGCTTCGTCTGTGAGCTCAGTGGCGCACCCGTGCCGTCGATGCCGGATGAAGCGGGCCAGTGGCTGCTGCTCGGCGACAGCCAGGGACCGCTGGCCTGGTTTGTGCTCGACGACCGCTTGCGCGCCGATGCCCAAACGCTGGTGGACGCCTGCAAGGCCCGTGGCTGGCGCACACTGCTGCTGTCGGGCGACACCTCGCCGATGGTCGCCAGCGTCGCCGCCGAACTGGGCATCGATGAAGCTCGGGGCGGCTTGCGCCCGGATGACAAATTGCAGGTCCTGCAACAACTGCACAAGGAAGGCCGCAAGGTGTTGATGCTCGGTGACGGGGTCAACGACGTGCCGGTGCTGGCCGCCGCCGATATCAGCGTGGCGATGGGCTCGGCCACCGACCTGGCGAAAACCAGTGCCGATGCGGTCCTGCTCTCGAACCGCCTCGAGGCGTTGGTGCAAGCCTTCAGCCTGGCGCGGCGCACCCGCCGGGTAATCATCGAGAACCTGTTGTGGGCCGGGCTGTACAATGGCCTTATGTTGCCGTTCGCGGCCCTCGGCTGGATCACGCCGATATGGGCCGCGGTCGGCATGTCCATCAGTTCGTTGACCGTGGTGCTGAACGCCCTGCGCCTGACTCGCCTGCCGAGCGCGCCTGCCAGCCGTACCACGCCAGAAACCCGTCCGCTGCCGGCTTGAGCCGCGCGGGCATGGAGTCCAGATGCCAGCTCTCTACGTGATGATCCCGGCCGCGCTGCTGATCGTGGCCATCGCCGTTTACATCTTCTTCTGGGCGGTCGACAGCGGTCAGTACGACGACCTCGACGGCCCGGCCCACAGCATTCTGTTCGACGACCAGGACCCGAACCACAAGGCCGCGGTCGACGAAGCCAGCGGTCATCCGGTCAAACCCGACGACAAGGCCCCTCCGCATGCTTGAGTTGGCGCCGCTGTTAGTGTCTGCGGTGATTCTCGGCCTGCTCGGTGGCGGGCACTGCCTGGGAATGTGCGGCGGCTTGATGGGCGCACTCACCCTGGCGATTCCCAAGGAGCAACGCAGCCGCCGCTTTCGGCTGCTGTTGGCCTATAACCTGGGACGAATTCTCAGCTATGCCACGGCCGGACTCTTGATCGGTTTGGCAGGCTGGGCCGTGGCCAACAGCCCGGCGGCCATGTTCATGCGGGTGATCGCCGGTCTGCTGCTGATCGCCATGGGTTTGTACCTCGCCGGATGGTGGAGCGGCCTGACCCGCATCGAAAGCCTCGGTCGCGGCCTGTGGCGGCATATCCAGCCGGTCGCCAACACATTGCTGCCCGTGTCGAGCCTGCCCCGCGCATTGCTGCTGGGCGCGCTGTGGGGCTGGCTGCCGTGCGGACTGGTTTACAGCACCTTGTTGTGGTCGGCGAGTCAGGGCAATGCGCTGGACAGTGCGTTGCTGATGCTTGCCTTCGGGCTCGGCACCTGGCCGGTGCTGCTCGCCACAGGCCTGGCGGCTGAGCGCGTCACGGCGTTGTTGCGCAAACGCAGTGTGCGGATGACAGGCGGGGTGCTGGTGATCCTGTTCGGCCTCTGGACCTTGCCAGGGCCGCATCAGCATTGGTTGATGGGGCATTAGATCGGCGGCGCCCCCATCGCGAGCAAGCTCGCTCCCACAGGGATTTACAGTGTTCACAAAACCTGTGGGAGCGAGCTTGCTCGCGATGAGGCCCTCACTAACAACACAAATCCTGACCGTTGATGCAAATCAAGATGCCCCACCGCCCCGCCCCCTAGACTCGCTGACACTGCCAGCCTATCCGGGGGAATGCCCGCATGATGCTCGACGCCATTCGTTGGGACACTGATCTGATCCGCCGTTACGACCTGGCGGGACCGCGCTACACCTCTTACCCGACCGCCATGCAATTCGACGGACAGGTCGGCACCTTTGACCTGTTTCATGCCCTGCGTGACAGCCGCAAGGCGCTGCGCCCGCTGTCGCTGTATGTGCATGTGCCGTTCTGCGCGAACATTTGCTACTACTGCGCCTGCAACAAAGTCATCACCAAGGACCGTGGCCGCGCCCTGCCCTACTTGCAGCGCCTGGAGCAGGAAATCCAGCTGATCGCCTGCCACCTCGACCCCACGCAAAAGGTTGAGCAACTGCACTTCGGCGGCGGCACCCCGACTTTTCTCAGCCACGATGAACTGCGCCAGTTGATGGCCCAGTTGCGCAAACACTTCAACTTGCTGGACGACGATTCTGGCGATTACGGCATAGAGATTGACCCGCGCGAAGCGGATTGGTCGACCATGGGCCTGCTCCGCGAGCTGGGCTTCAACCGGGTCAGCATTGGCCTGCAAGACCTCGACCCGGCCGTGCAACGGGCAGTCAATCGCCTGCAAAGCCTGGAAGAAACCCGCGCGGTGATCGATGCCGCCCGAACCCTGCAGTTTCGCTCGATCAACATTGACCTGATCTACGGCTTGCCGAAACAGACGCCGGAGAACTTCGCGCGCACTGTCGACGAAGTCATCGCGCTGCAACCGGACCGGCTCTCGGTATTCAACTACGCGCACCTGCCGGAACGCTTCTTGCCACAACGGCGGATCAACAGCAACGAGCTGCCGACTCCGGCGCAAAAACTGGAAATGCTCCAGCACACCATCGAGCAGCTAACCGCTGCCGGTTACCGCTACATCGGCATGGACCACTTCGCGTTACCCGACGATGAGTTGGCGATTGCCCAGGAAGAATCGACCCTGCAGCGCAATTTCCAGGGCTACACCACCCATGGTCATTGCGATCTGATCGGGTTGGGCGTGTCGGCCATCAGTCAGATCGGCGACCTTTACTGCCAGAACAACAGCGACCTGAACCAGTACCAGAACGCTCTCGCCAGCGCTCAACTGGCGACCAGCCGTGGCCTGGTGTGCAACGCCGATGATCGCGTGCGGCGGGCGGTGATTCAGCAGTTGATATGCACGTTCAACCTGGAGTTTTCGGCGATAGAGCAGGCGTTCAACATCGATTTTCGTGGCTACTTCGGGGAATTGTGGCCGCAGCTCCAGACCCTGGCTGATGACGGCTTGATCACACTCGACAACGAGCGGATCACCGTACTGCCCGCCGGACGTCTGCTGGTGCGATCGGTGTGCATGGTGTTCGATGCCTATCTGCAACAGCACAATAACCAGCGGTTTTCCCGGGTGATCTAGCGCTCCATCGGTATCGGCAGTCATCAAGCCGGCATTGAGTGTCGGCAGAGCGCCCCTTCGTCGACAAGCGACAAAACCGCGCAGGCTGGCTTGATTGTCCTCCCGTGAGTTACCCTTACGGCTTATGTGTGTTTTCCCACAAGGATTGAAGAAATGTCCGAGCCAGTAAAACTGCGTGCTCATAGCCAGGCCCATTGCAAGGACTGCAGTCTGGCCCCGCTTTGTCTGCCGCTGTCGTTGAATCTGGAAGACATGGACTCGCTGGACGAAATCGTCAAACGGGGCCGCCCGCTTAAAAAAGGCGAATTTCTGTTCCGCCAGGGCGACACCTTCGACTCCGTTTATGCCGTTCGCTCCGGTGCCCTCAAGACCTTCAGTCTGAGCGATGGCGGTGAAGAACAACTCACCGGTTTCCACCTGCCTAGCGAATTGGTCGGCCTGTCGGGCATGGACACCGAAAAGCACCCGGTGTCGGCGCAAGCCCTGGAAACCACTTCGGTGTGTGAAATCCCCTTCGAACGTCTCGATGAACTGGCCCTGCAACTGCCGCAACTGCGCCGGCAACTGATGCGCGTGATGAGCCGCGAGATTCGTGACGATCAACAGATGATGTTGCTGCTATCGAAGAAAACCGCCGACGAGCGCATCGCCACGTTCCTGGTCAACCTCTCGGCACGTTTCCGCGCTCGGGGCTTCTCGGCCAACCAGTTCCGCTTGAGCATGTCGCGCAACGAAATCGGTAATTACCTGGGTCTGGCCGTGGAGACCGTGTCCCGCGTGTTCACACGCTTTCAGCAGAACGAACTGATCGCCGCCGAAGGCAAGGAAATCCATATCCTGGACCCGATCCAGCTCTGTGCACTGGCCGGTGGCTCGCTCGAAGGCTGATGGTAACGAATGCGGCTGAGCGAAACGGTTCAGCCGCCGTTATACTGCGACGTTTGCAGCCTGCCAGGATTCTTCGCTATGGCCTTCGACGCCTTCGACATCAAATCCCTCATCCGCCCAGTGATCGACTTCCCGAAGCCGGGGGTGATCTTTCGCGACATCACACCATTGTTCCAGTCCCCTACGGCCCTGCGCGTGGTGATGGACAGCTTCGCCCACCGTTACGTTGAGGCGGATTTCACCCATATCGGCGCGATGGATGCTCGCGGTTTCTTGATCGGTTCAGTACTGGCCTATCAACTGAACAAGCCGCTGGTGCTGTTTCGCAAGCAGGGCAAACTGCCGGCCGACGTGCTGGCTGAAGGTTATGCCACCGAATACGGCGAAGCGTTCCTCGAAGTGCATGCCGACAGCTTGTGCGAAGGCGATTCTGTGGTGATGTTCGATGACCTGATCGCGACCGGCGGCACGCTGATCGCCGCGACGAACCTGATTCGACGCATGGGCGCGCGGGTTCATGAAGCGGCGGCAATTATCGATTTGCCGGAGTTGGGTGGGTCGAAACGGCTGCAAGAGATGGGGATTCCTACGTTCTGCCTGACGCAGTTTGCGTTGAGCGAGAAGTAAGGCTGCGTTATCACTGACGCCTTCGCGGGCAAGCCCGCTCCCACAGTGATCTACGCCGTACACAAGATGTGTATCTGACGATAATCCTGTGGGAGCGGGCTTGCCCGCGATGGCGTCAGCCGCTACACCACCGAATTAAAGCCCCATCTGCTTGCTGATGATCTCGTTCATCACTTCCCGCGTCCCGCCGCCAATCGACAGAATCCGGTTATCCCGGTACAGCCGCTCCACCAGGCTCTCGCGCATATAACCCAGGCCCCCAAGAATCTGCACCGCATCCGTGGTAATCCGGTCAGCCGTGTCGGTCGCAAAGTTCTTGGCCATCGAAATCTCCTTGATCACGCTCTGCCCCGCCGCCATTTTCGCCGCCTGACGATAAGTGAACTCCCGCGACACCTCCAATGCCGTGGCCATTTCCGCGAGGCGGTGTTTAAGCACCTGGAACTTGCCGATCGGCTTGCCGAAAGCTTCGCGCTGACGCGCCCATTTCAGGCTTTCTTCCAGGGCCAACTGCGCGGTCATGTTGGCCATGAGCGCCAGGGCCAGACGCTCACTCTGGAAGTTGCCCATGATGCAGGCGAATCCCATGTTCTCGGCACCGATCAAATGGCCCGCCGGCACCCTGCAATCATCGAAGAAAAGTTCGGCGGTGTCCGATGCCCACCACCCCATCTTCTTCAACTGGCGACCGACCGTGAATCCGGGCGTGCCTTTTTCGATCAGCAGCAGGCTGATGCCGCCGAAACCTGGGTCACCCGTGCGCACCGCAACCGTGTAGAAATCGGCGCGGACGCCGCTGGTGATAAAGGTTTTGCTGCCGTTGACCCGGTAGAAATCACCGTCACGCACGGCGCGGGTTTGCAGGTTGGCGACGTCGGAGCCGCCGCTGGGTTCGGTGACTGCCAGGGCGCTGATTTTCTCACCAGACAGCACGTGCGGCACCACGCGGTCGCGGACTTCGGGCCTGGCCCACTTGAGGATGGGTGGCAAGCCGATGTCCAGCGAACCGAGACCCGCCACCAGACCGCCAGAGCCACAACGCATCAACTCTTCGCTGGCCGCGATCTTGGCGAACAGGTCGCCTTCGTGACTGCCGCCCAGGGATTCGGGGTAACCGATCCCCAAAATGCCCGCTGCGCCGGCTTTGAGGTAGAGCTCGCGGGGAAAGCTTTCAGCCTCTTCCCACTGGTCGATGTCCGGAAGAATCTCGCGTTCGACGAAACGTCTGACGCTGTCGCGGACCAATTGGTGACTGGGGTCGAAGTATTCCTCAAAGGCAGGCATCGGCGAGCTCCACTGAAGGTTCAGCGAAGTTAACCGAGCGCTTGCTTGGTTTTCAAGAGAATTGTGTGAATCAGGTCGACCGAGGCGCCTGTATCGCGGGCAAGCCTGCTCCCACATTGGATTTACGGTGCATACAAAACCCCTGTGGGAGCGAGCTTGCTCGCGATGGGGCCCAATCAGCCACTACAAGGCGATCGGTTTGCGCCCGGCGAATGAATGCGCCAACGTCCCGCCATCCACCAACTCCAGCTCGCCGCCCAACGGCACGCCATGGGCGATGCGCGAGGCGATCAAGCCTTTATTGCTCAGCAACTGCGCGATGTAATGCGCCGTCGCTTCACCTTCCACGGTCGGGTTGGTGGCAAGAATGACTTCGGTAAACGTGCCCGCCTCCTCGATGCGCGTCAGCAATTGCGGAATACCGATGGCCTCAGGCCCCAGGCCATCAAGTGGCGACAGATGACCCTTGAGCACAAAGTAGCGACCACGGAAACCGGTCTGCTCCACCGCGTAGACATCCATCGGTCCTTCCACCACGCACAGCAAAGTGTCGTCGCGACGGGTGTCTGCGCATTGCGGACAAAGGTCATCTTCGGTCAGCGTGCGGCACAACCGGCAATGCCCCACCCCTTCCATGGCCTGGCTCAAAGCCTGGGCCAATCGCAAACCACCGCTGCGATCACGCTCGAGCAGTTGCAGCGCCATGCGCTGGGCGGTTTTCTGACCTACACCCGGCAAAGTCCGCAGGGCGTCGATCAGTTGGCGAATCAAAGGGCTGAAGCTCATGGGGAAACGTCCGACATAACAACGAGACGCGGTTTATACCCGCGCCTCTCTTTAGCGTCAAATACTCAGTCTTGCGCGACCCGAACCACCAGTTTGCCGAAGTTGCGTCCCTCCAGCAGTCCGATGAACGCTTGCGGCGCCTGCTCCAGGCCATCGACCACGTCTTCGCGGAATTTCACCTTGCCATCACGTACCCACGGCGCCATCGCGCTGACGAATTCCGGCTGACGATCGCCATAGTCGTCGAAGACGATGAAGCCCTGAATACGCACGCGCTTGGTCAAAATCGTCCGTTGCAATTGCGGCAGACGGTCCGGCCCGGTCGGTGCTTCATGGGCGTTGTAGGAAGCGATAAGGCCACAAAGCGGAATCCGCGCCTTGGCATTGAGCAGCGGCACCACCGCATCGAATACTTTGCCGCCCACGTTCTCGTAATAAATATCGATGCCTTCGGCGCACGCCTGGGCCAGTTCTTCGGCGAAGTTCGGGCTCTTGTGGTCGATGCAGGCGTCAAAGCCCAATTCCTCGACCACATAACGGCACTTCTCCGAACCGCCCGCCACGCCAACCACACGCAGGCCTTTGATCTTGGCCACCTGGCCGACCACCGAGCCCACTGCGCCCGACGCTGCCGCAACCACCAGGGTTTCACCGGCTTTCGGCTGACCGATGTCCATCAGGCCCATATACGCCGTCATGCCCGGCATGCCCAACACCCCCAGGGCCATCGACGGGCTCGGCAGCCCGGACGGCACGGGAATGATGTTGCGACCGTCGCTGATGCTGTGGCTCTGCCAGCCAGTGGCGCCGACGACCAGATCACCTTCCTGAAATTTCGGATTCAGCGAGCGCTCGACGCGGCTGACAGCCCCACCGGTCATCACTTCGCCGATTTGCACCGGTGCGGCGTAGGACGGTGCGTCACTCATACGACCGCGCATGTAAGGGTCCAGCGACAAGTACAGAGTCTTGAGCAGGACCTGACCGTCGGCCAGGTCCGGCAGCGCTTCGCGCTCCAGGCGGAAATTCTCCGGCGTCGGCGCGCCTACAGGCCGGGACGCCAGGACGATGCGTTGGTTCAGGGTCAGTGGGTCAGACATGGCAGCGTCTCCTTGAATGTTGAATTCGATGGTATAGGGAGCAGACCGTTGTGGCGGTGGCGGGTTCGATGTTTCGTCAATTGCACCGAGGCGACTTCATCGCGAGCAGGCTCGCTCCCACATTGGAACTCGGTCACCCGTGGGAGCGAGCCTGCTCGCGAAAGCGCCCTTATGGGCACTACATCTTCAACAGCCAGAAACAAAAATGCCAGGCGCGAGGCCTGGCATTTTTTGTAGCTCATCAGACGCGCCTTGGCGAATCAGAACGGGAGTTTCATACCCGGTGGCAGTTGCATGCCAGCGGTCATGTTGCCCATTTTGTCCTGGCTGTTGGCTTCGATCTTGCGCACGGCGTCGTTGACGGCGGCGGCGAACACGGCCTCCAGCATCTCCTTGTCGTCTTCGCTCAGGCCTTCGACCAGGCTTGGGTCGATGGTCACGCGCTTGACGTCGTGACGACCGGTCATCACCACAGTGACCATGTCGCCGCCGGCTTTACCGGTGACTTCAGCGTTGGCCAGTTCTTCCTGCATCTTGGCCATTTTTTCCTGCATCTGCTGCGCCTGCTTCATCAGGCCGGCCATGCCACCTTTCATCATGGGAATCACCTCAAAAGTACTTGGATTAAACAGCGCCCGGCCCGTGAGGCCGAACGCCTTCAGTTATTAGCCCTGACTGACCAGGGCTTCGACAGGTTCAATAGTATCGTTGCGGACCACCGCACCGAACTGCTGCATCATTTGCTGGATGAACGGATCACCGTGGATCGATTCCTCCGCCTCGCGCTGACGGTTCGCACGGCGACGGGACGCGGCCTGGGCCGGCGTCTCCTGCTCTGGCTTGATCAGCTCCATGGTCAGGGTCAGCGTGCGTCCGTGAAACTGGTTCAATGCATCGTTGAGTCGACGTTGCTGGGTCGCGTTGAACAAGGCGCTGTGGGCCGGATCCAGGTGCATGAGCCAGTGGTCGCCCTCGACTGAAATCAACGTGCAATTGGCGGCGATGCTGCCCGTCATGCCGGAGATCGGCAATTTCGGGAACAGCTCCAGCCACTGCAGGGCCAGACCGGTGGCCGGCATGGACGCGGGTTCAGGCTCAGGTTCTGGCGCCGGCTCGGCAGAGTGTTCGCTGGCCAGTTCATCAAGGTAACTGTAGGCCGAATCCAGGTCCGGCTCGATGTAATCCTCGTCCAGCGGCGGCTCGTCGTCCAGGTCCATGCCCGGCGTGGCGGCATCGACTTCGGCGACCGACGGCTCCGGTATCGGCGCAGCGGCCCATTCCGGGGCGTCCGGCACCACGCTGTCAGGTGTCGGCAATGGCATCGGCGGCAAATCGGGTTGCTCGCCGGCCGTTTCCAGAACCGGCTCGACGGCGGGTTGCTGGACGACTTCAGGCTCTACCGGATCATTCCACGGCAAGTCGACCACGGCTTCAACCGCTACGGGCGCAACGACGGGTTCAGGCACGACCGCGGGCGCAACGGGCTCAGGCTCGGGTTCAGGCACCGGGACTGGAGCAACAACCGCAGCGACGGGCGCAGGCGAGACCGGTGCAACTGCCGCAGGGACTACCGGCGCAACAACAGGCGCGGCAGCCACTGAATTTGCGGAATCAACTGTGGCTTGGCTGATCCCCACTGGCTTTAGCGGTTGCCTCGGTGCATCCGCGGTGTCTGCCGGTCTGAACGCGAGCATGCGCAGCAAGACCATTTCGAAGCCACCCCGCGGATCCGGCGCCAGCGGCAGGTCGCGACGGCCGATCAGGCCCATTTGGTAGTAGAACTGCACGTCTTCGGCCGGCAGTGCCTGAGCAAGTGCAAGCACCCGATCGCGGTCGCCGTGACCGTTGTCGACACCTTCAGGCAGGGCCTGGGCGATAGCGACTCGGTGCAGCACGTTGAGAATTTCCGAGAGCACACCGTTCCAGTCCGGGCCTTGTTCGGCCAGGTGCCGGACGGCTTCGAGCAATGCCTTGGCGTCGCCTTCGATCAACGAATGCAGCACATCGTAGACCTGACCGTGATCAAGGGTGCCCAGCATCGCTCGCACGTCAGCGGCCATGACCTTGCCTTCACCGAAGGCGATGGCCTGGTCGGTCAGGCTCATGGCGTCGCGCATCGAACCGTCGGCGGCACGGCCCAGCAGCCACAGCGCGTCGTCTTCGAACGGTACGTTCTCGGCACTCAACACATGGGTCAAATGCTCGACCACGCGTTCCGGGGTCATGTTTTTCAGGGAGAACTGCAAACACCGGGAAAGAATGGTTGCAGGAAGTTTCTGTGGGTCGGTCGTCGCCAGGATGAACTTGACGTAGGGCGGCGGCTCTTCGAGCGTTTTCAACAGCGCATTGAAGGAATGGCTGGAGAGCATGTGCACTTCGTCGATCAGGTAGACCTTGAAGCGCCCACGGCTAGGCGCGTATTGCACGTTGTCGAGCAGTTCGCGGGTGTCCTCGACCTTGGTCCGGCTCGCGGCGTCGATCTCGATCAGGTCGACGAAGCGGCCTTCATCGATTTCACGGCATACCGAGCACTCGCCGCAGGGTGTCGAAGTGATACCTGTTTCACAGTTCAGGCATTTGGCAATGATACGTGCGATGGTGGTCTTGCCGACCCCGCGCGTACCGGTGAACAGGTAGGCGTGATGCAGCCGCTGGCTGTCCAAGGCATTGATCAGAGCCTTGAGCACATGGGTCTGGCCGACCATTTCGCGGAACGAGCGCGGACGCCATTTACGTGCAAGAACCTGATAACTCATCGAAAACCGTCGCCACGAAGGAACACAAGCGGCTAATGCTAGCGGAGCAAGGCCAAAATTGCATCCGGCGCGCTCGTCTAATCTGGCTAAGATGCACTTTGGGGGCTTTTATCCACTCAGGTTTTCGTCGTACCGGAGCGTTTATGCGTTTTGCCTTGGGGGCACTGCTGTGGATAAGTCTGAACGTCGCCGCCGCCGAGCCGCCGTTGCGTTTTGTAATACCCGACAGTTGGGCGATGCCGATGGTACAACTGGACCACGGTCGTCCGACCCAGGGCATTCTGTATGACGTGATGCTCAGCCTCGCGACCCAGGTCGGCGTACCAGCCGAATTTCATGTCCTGCCCCGGACACGCGTGCAAAACGCCATGGAGCACGGCGAAGTCGATGTGCGCTGCTATGCCGCGCAGTCCTGGCAGCCCAATCAGTCCGGCGACTATATCTGGAGCATTCCGCTCTGGACTCAGCCCGACGTGCTGATCACCCGGCAGACCCCACCGAGCGCCGTCATAGCGGCGGACTTGCCGCGGCAATCCATCGGCACGGTGCTCGGCTACAGCTACCCGACCCTGCAACCGCTGTTCGACGCCGACCAATTGCAGCGCGAGGACGCGCGCAATCAGGAACAAGTGCTGGAAAAACTCCACGCCGGACGCTATCGCTATGCCGTGAGCAATCAATGGACTCTGGACTGGTTCAATCAGCGCTTATTGCCCGAACGGCAACTCAAAAGCGTGGCGGTGCTGCAAGAGCAGCGTGTCGGCTGTTATGTGCGCAACGACCCCAAGGTGCCGGTGCAACGCATCCTGCGCACATTGCTGCGGATGAAAATGTCGGGGGAGATCGATGACATTATCCGGCTTTATATAGGCGGCGAGCCCGGTGTGCCCTAGGCGAATCTTCCGATCAACGCGACGCCATTGTGGGAGCGAGCCTGTTAGCGATAGCGGTCTTCCATTCAGCATTGATGGCGGCTGATCTATCGCTATCGCGAGCAAGCTCGCTCCCACAGGAGATCGGTGTTGGCCAGCAAACTTCAGCCAACCTGATCCAGCGCCTGCCATCGCGCTGGCGCGACAAACTTCGCGACCCAATCCGGCACATCGGCGGGAGGCATCGGCCGGGCGATGAAATAGCCTTGAGCAACCTCACACCCCAGCCGCAGCAGCAGCTCACCGTGTTCGAGACTTTCCAGCCCTTCGGCAATCACTTGCCGGCCAAACGCCCGTGCCAGACCGATCACCGCGGTGGTCAGGGCCAGGTCATCGCGATCCACGAGAATGTCGCGCACAAACGATTTATCGATCTTGATGGTTTGGGTGCGCAAGCGCTTGAGGTAGCTCATTGACGAGTACCCAGTGCCAAAATCACCCAGTGAGAACTGCACGCCGAGTGCTTGGCAAGCCTGCAAGCAGGCGCTGACATGCTGGATGTTCTCGATCGCAACCGACTCGACGATTTCCAGGTCCAGCATCTGCGGAGCGACGTCCGCATGCCGGGCGAGTACATAACTGAGCCGATCGACAAAATCCGGGCGCTGAAAATGCCGTGCCGCGATATTGATGCTGATCGGCCAGCACTGCCCCGCCTGCTGCCAGCGGTTGAGCTGCGACAGCACCTGATCCATCACCCATTCGCCGATGTCGATGATCAGGTCCGTCTCTTCCACCAGCGGCAAAAAATCCCGGGCCGGCACCATGCCGTTCTCAGGGTGCTGCCAGCGCAACAACGCTTCGAACCCTACCACCACGCCCAGGCGCATATTGACCTTGGGTTGAAAATGCAGACACAACTCATCGGCGGCCAGCGCCTGACGCACACGCTCGACGGTCTGGTGGGTGACTTTGACTTCTTGATCCCTGGACACATCAAACAGATGAAAACGGTTGCGACCGCGCTGCTTGGCCACGTACATGGCCTGATCGGCGTGACGCAACAAGGTCTCGGCATCTTCGTTATCGAGGGGGAACAGCGTGACGCCAATGCTGGCGAACACATTGATGTCCTTGCCATGCAGCGTGTACGGCGCCGATATCGCTCCCAGCACCCGATTCAGCGCCGCGCGCAATTCCGTCAGGTCACGCACATAACGCAACACCAGCACGAACTCGTCACCGGCCAACCGCGCCACCACATCTTCAGCACGCACGATCTGGCGCAGACGCTTGGCCACTTCCACCAGCAACTGATCGCCACTGGCGTGACCGTAGCCGTCGTTGACTGCCTTGAACCCGTCGAGGTCGAGCATGCACACGGCCAACGGGATATTTTCATGGCGGGAAAACTCCAGCGCCTGATCCAGCAGGTCTGATAGAAACGCACGATTGGGCAGCCCGGTCAGGACGTCGTGCCCGACCCGCCATTGCAGGGTGTGCAGCAACTGGCGTTTTTCACTGACATCGAAACGAATCGACAGGTATCGGTCAATGCGCCCCGTGGCATCGTCGAGTACCGGCACCATGGTGCTGTCGACCCAATACAGGCTGCCGTCCTTCGCCCGATTGCAGATCTCGCCCTTCCAGACATTGCCCAGCGCGATGGTGCGCCACATGGTCGCGAAAAAGTCGCTGCCATGCAGACCGGAGTTGAGAAGACGGTGATTCTGACCGATCAATTCCGCACGGCTATAGCCGGACACGGCGCAAAACTGATCGTTGACGTAGGTGATTCGGCCGCTCAGGTCCGTCTCGGAAAATATGGCGGCGGCATCCACGGCCCTGCGGTATTTCTCATCCATGAATCAGGCTCGCTGTCACTAGCGGTGGGACTGCGCAGACACGTTACAACTCCATGATCAGCATTTGATGGCCCGCAGAACCTTGATCAGCCAGGCTCAAAGACCTCATGCAAAGCTGACAAGGAAGCGCACTGCCGGCCGTTTCGCACTGCCGATTTTCTGGAAACAGGTCACCAAATACCGCTTAATGGCGGCGATTCTACGAAATGCATCACATTTTGCAAAGCAAGGTGATGGATCATGCAGTTGTCTAATGCAAAAATCTATCGTTAAGTTCTTGATTCTAAATGGGAATTGAGCGATGCACATTTCAAGTTTGGGTCCGGCCATCCGACGCTACCGCAAGGGCGCGGGGCTTACTCAGGCTGAACTCGGCGAAAAAACCGGTTTTGACCCCAAAACCATCAGCCGCTTTGAAACCGGAACCTACACCCCCAGCGTTGAAGCCCTGTTCCGGCTTGCTGATGCGCTGGACGTAAAGCTCAAAGTCTTTTTTGCCGATTCAGGCGATGAAGATGAACAGCGGGCGTATTTGTTCAGTGTCATACACAAAGCACCCCCCAAGGATCTGGGAAAGCTGATCGCAGCGGTTGACCAGGCCTTGTCCAAGCCTTAGCGGCGAAAAAGTGCCGCTCATGAAAAAGGAGGCTGGCGTATCTGATACGACAGGCCGGCCTCCTTTTTTATGTTCATGCGAAAATCGGAAACGACGAAAAACCGCACCGGACAAAATCCGTGGCAGCAAAGAAGTATTTTTAAAAAAAGATAGCGCGAGAGAAGACTCGCGGTGCGTTATGGAGGCAACCCCACCAGCCACACCCCGGCACACAATGTTCCCGCTGTGGCTGCTTCCTTCCGGATCTGACCAGGTTCACGGGTAATCGTTGCGGGGGGACCGATGGGGTCACCATAACGACGCTCACCTGACGGCGAGCCGCGCCATTGTACCTATCTGAGACGAAGTTACAACCGTTCAGGCGGATTAAAAAATCTGTGTTGCTTCAAGGACATGCAATACCTGCGCAACATCCCGGATTGAAGCCACCTGCCGCTACAGATCCTGCAACACCTCATCCACCCTGCCGCCCTCTTGCTGGATCACCAGGTGAATGAAGTGCAGCTTGGCAATCACCGCTGGCGGCAGGACAAATGGATAGAAATCCGGTTGGCCCATGCTGCGAGACAGCTCGTTGAGCATGCCAGCCAGTTCGATCCACGCGTTGACGAACGACAGGAATGCCGCGCCGCCGGGATGCTGTGGATCGTAGAGGACGCTGGACGGAAATGGCTGGTAATCGAAATCCATTTCCCGCGCGCTCATGCCAAACCCCAGCGCCGTATCCACCGCATCCATCATGTGCAGGTAGTGAGCCCATGTTTCGGCCCAGTCTTCCCACGGATGCATGGTGGCGTAGGCGCTGACGGCATGTTGCTGCCAGTCGGGCGACGCACCTTGTTGGTAATGCCGTTCGAGAGCCTCGGCGTAGCTCGCCCGCTCATCGCCGAACAACCCGCGGAACGGTTCCAGCCAGTGACTGTTGGCGATCAGCCGATCCCAGTAATAATGCCCGACCTCATGCCGAAAATGCCCCAGCAGCGTGCGATAGGGCTCATGCATTTGCACCCGGACCTGCTCACGGTGAGCGTCGTCGGCTTCCTTGATATCGAGGGTGATCAGGCCGTTGGCGTGACCAGTGGTCGGCGCGTTGCCTTTAAGGTCGACACCGATGAAATCGAACGCCAGGCCGGTGTCTTCGTCGAGGGTTTTGGGAATCACCTGCAAACCAAGACTGATCAACTGTGCGACCAGACGACGCTTGGCGGTCTCCACCTTGCGCCAGCGTTCATGGTTTTCGGCAATCGACAGATCAGGGATGGTGCGATTCAGGTGGCAGGCGATGCACAAGGCATCGTGATCGTTGGCCGGCAGCAGCCAGTTGCACGCCGCCGGGGAATCGAGGTTGGCGCAGCGACGGAAGACTCCCGCGTCGGGATCGGCATCGAGCAACCATGTATCGGCTTGCCTGCCTGGTTGCAGCGAGGACAAACGGCTCTGCTCCGGCTGATACCCCAACGCCGCCGAACAGGCCAGGCACTGACTGTTGCGAAAGAACAGCGACTGGCCGCAACGGCAGTGCCAGATTTTGCTGTTACGCGAACTTTCGCCGATGAAAGGCGCGGCAATGCGTGTACTGAGCTGTTCGAAGAAGCGGTACATGACGATCTCTCCCTGGGGCTTGCCAAGACTAGATCATGAATGGCCGTCGATCGTTCCCGGTTTTTTGCGCAATGCAACTATCGCCTTCGCGGGCAAGCCCACTCCCACATTTGATCGCATTCTTACAGGGAGAACTCGGTTAAATGTGGGAGCGGGCTTGCTCGCGAATGGCATCACATCGAAATATCGTGCAGGCGCAAAAACTCGACAAACGCCTCTTCATCCAAAACCTTCAACCCCAGCTCATTGGCCTTGGCCAGCTTGGAACCAGCCCCCGGCCCAGCCACCACGCAATGGGTCTTGGCCGATACCGAACCCGCCACTTTGGCACCAAGGCTCTCGAGCTTGTCCTTGGCGATGTCACGGCTCATTAACTCCAGCGACCCCGTCAGCACCCATGTCTGCCCGGCCAGCGGCAATCCTTCGACGACTTTTTTCTCGCTCTGCCAGTGCATGCCGAAATCGCGCAGCTGCTTTTCAGCGGCTTCAGCGAGCTGACGATTGTGCGCCACCGCAAAAAACTCGCGAACCGAATTCGCCTGCTTCTCGGGCAGCGCCTGGCGCATGTCCAGCCAGTCAGCACTCATGACGGCCTCCAGCGAACCAAACTTGTCCGCCAACTTCTGCGCACCACCCGGTCCGACCGAAGGAATGTTCAACTTGTCGAGGAAGCCGCCCAGTGTCGTGCTCGCGGCAAACTCGGCGCCGAGCTCACCCTGATCCTGAATCTGCAGGCCGTGCTTGAGCAGATCGGCAATCACCTGGCGGTTATGCGCATCCTCAAAAAAGCTGTGAATCTCGTGCGCCACTTCCAGGCCGACATCCGGCAAATACGTGAGCACTTGCGGCAATGCCTGCTGAACCCGTTCCAGGGAGCCGAGAGAGCGCGCCAGCACCTTGGCCGTCTCTTCGCCGACATCGGGAATCCCGAGGGCGTAGATAAACCGTGCAAGGCTCGGACGCTTGCTGTCTTCGATAGCGCTGAGCAGGTTTTTGCTCGACAGCTCGGCAAAACCTTCCAGGTCGACAATCTGCTCAAACGTCAGCGCATACAGATCGGCCGGCGAACTCACCAGACCTTCATCGACCAACTGCTCGACGCTCTTCTCGCCCAGACCTTCGATGTCCATGGCGCGGCGCGACACGAAGTGAATGATCGCCTGCTTGAGTTGCGCACCGCAGGCCAGTCGACCGACGCAACGATAGACCGCGCCTTCGCTGACGGTCTCGCGCCCCTTGCTGCGCTTGACCAGCTGCGTGCGCTCGACGTGCGAGCCGCAGACCGGACATTGCTGTGGAATCTGTACCGGCCGCGCGGTTTCCGGGCGACGCTCCATGACCACTTGCACCACTTGTGGAATCACATCGCCTGCGCGACGGATGATCACGGTGTCGCCGATCATCAGGCCCAGACGCGCCACTTCATCCATGTTGTGCAACGTTGCATTGGCCACGGTAACGCCTGCCACCTTGACCGGCTTCAAGCGCGCCACCGGCGTCACGGCACCGGTGCGACCGACCTGGAATTCCACGTCGAGCAATTCGGTAAGCTCTTCCATCGCTGGAAACTTGTGCGCGATGGCCCAGCGCGGTTCGCGAGCGCGGAAACCCAGTTCACGCTGGGAGGCAATGCTGTTGACCTTGAACACCACCCCGTCGATTTCATAGGCCAGCCCGTCACGGCGCTCACCGATGTCGCGGTAGTAATCCAGGCATTCATCGATGCCGTGGGCCAGTTTCAGCTCACGACTGATCGGCAGACCCCATGCCTGAAGCTGCTTGAGATTCCCAATGTGCGTGTCGGCAATGTCCGCCGAAATCTGACCAATGCCGTAGCAGCAGAACTCCAGAGGACGATTGGCGGTGATCTTCGAATCCAACTGCCGCAAGCTGCCTGCCGCCGCGTTGCGCGGGTTGGCGAAGGTCTTGCCACCCACCTCAAGTTGTGTAGCATTCAGGCGTTCGAAACCGGCCTTGGACATGAACACTTCACCGCGCACTTCGAGGGTCGCGGGCCAGCCGGTGCCTTGCAGCTTGAGTGGAATATTGCGCACGGTGCGCACATTGACGCTGATGTCTTCGCCCGTGGTGCCATCGCCGCGCGTGGCGCCGCGCACCAGCACACCGTCCTGGTACAACAGGCTGACCGCCAGACCATCGAGCTTTGGCTCGCAGCTGTATTCCACCGCCGCGCCGCCACCAAACAAGTCGCCGACGGGCAGATCCAGTCCTTCCGTCACGCGGCGATCGAATTCGCGCATGTCGGTTTCTTCAAAGGCGTTGCCGAGGCTGAGCATCGGCACTTCGTGACGAACTTGCGTGAACGCCGACAACGCCGCACTGCCCACACGCTGGGTCGGCGAGTCGCTGGTAATCAGTTCGGGATGCGCCGCTTCAAGGGCCTTGAGTTCGTGGAACAACCGATCGTATTCGGCGTCCGGAATGCTCGGCTCGTCCAGCACGTGATAGCGATAGTTGTGCTGATCAAGCTCAGCACGCAGCTCTAGAATGCGGGTTTTGGCGGCGGTCATGGGTGTTCTCTCATAAAGCAAAAGAGCAGCCGAGGCTGCTCAATCTATTTGCCGATCGACCCGCGCACGGCGCGGGAGCAACCTTTTGAATCAACGCTTCTGGGTCAGGGCGCGGCGTTCGAATTCAACGATACGCTGACGGTAGTGTTCGATGGTCTGGGCGGTCAGCACGCTGCGCTGATCGTCCTTGAGTTCACCGTTCAGCTCCTGGGACAGCTTGCGTGCCGCAGCAACCATCACGTCGAAAGCCTGTTTCGGATGACGCGGGCCTGGCAGACCGAGGAAAAAGCTCACGGCTGGCGTGCTGAAATGGTCGATGTCGTCCAGATCGAACACGCCCGGCTTGACCGCATTGGCCATGGAGAACAGGACTTCGCCATTGCCGGCCATGCTTTCGTGACGGTGGAAAATATCCATCTCGCCGAAACGCAGACCGCTTTCCAGGATGTTCTGTAACAACGCCGGGCCCTTGAAGCCTGCCGCGTCACGGCAGATAACACTGATCACCAGCACTTCTTCGGCCTGCGGTTGTTCCTTGTCGCTGACCGAAGGCGAGGACTTGCTGTCATCCGGGAAGTCATCGTCACGGCTGCTGAAGCTCGGGCCGCCATCGAGGTCCAGGCTGAGGTTCATGTCGCCCTGTGATGGCTCGCCATGGCCACGCTTGCCGCGCTTGGAACCCGATTCGCGGGGTTCCCGGGCCGGCATGCTCACGGACGGCAGATCATGCTCGTCCAGCTGCGGTTCTTTATGCGTATCCAGCACTCGAGGCGGGCCCAACAGCTCGGCGCTGGTGTCCTCGTCCGGCAGGTTGGACAAACTTCGGTCAAGACGGAATTTCAGTTTTCCCTTGCCGCCGCGCATGCGACGCCAGCCATCGAAAAGAATACCGGCAATGACAATAATGCCGATGACGATCAGCCACTCGCGCAGACCGATTTCCATTTAATCCCGTGCCTCTATAAAAAATGCTGAAAAATAAGGGGTTTACAACTCGTAAACCGCTTTAAAACGTGGCGCCAACTCTATGTTCTGACAGGCGTTTTGCCCACGTATACGAAAAATTGACATTAAACTAGCACGACCAAAGGTAACTTTACACCGTCTGTCACAATGCCTTGCGCGAATATGTCGATTGGCCAGCAAGTCAAGGAAGGTAAAAAAGTCCTACAGACTAAAAATACTTCCCCTACAACTACCCACTCAAGCATCCACCATCGCCATTGCCTCTTCGACATCCACTGCCACCAGACGCGAGCAACCCGGTTCGTGCATCGTCACCCCCATCAGTTGATCGGCCATTTCCATGGCGATCTTGTTGTGGGTGATGTAGATGAATTGCACCGTTTCCGACATCTCTTTAACCAACCGTGCGTAGCGTCCCACGTTAGCGTCGTCCAGTGGTGCGTCAACTTCATCAAGCATGCAGAACGGCGCCGGATTCAATTTGAAGATCGCAAACACCAGGGCCAATGCCGTCAGGGCTTTTTCGCCACCGGAGAGCAAATGGATGGTGCTGTTCTTCTTTCCTGGCGGCTGCGCCATGATCGTTACCCCTGTATCGAGTAGATCTTCGCCCGTCAGTTCCAAATACGCGCGTCCTCCACCGAAAACTTTCGGGAAAAGAGCCTGTAAACCGCCATTGATCTGATCAAAGGTATCTTTGAAGCGGTTGCGGGTTTCCTTGTCGATCTTGCGAATCACGTTCTCGAGGGTGTCCAGCGCTTCCACCAGATCGTCGTTCTGCGCGTCCAGATAACGTTTACGCTCGGATTGTTGTGTGTATTCGTCGATGGCCGCCAGGTTGATCGCACCGAGACGCTGAATGCGTGCGGCAATGCGTTCAAGTTCTTCCTCGGCGTCCTTCTCGTTGGCCTCGGTCGTCAGCGTGGCGAGCACGCCGTGAAGGTCGTAGCCGTCTTCCAGCAATTGATCTTCGAGGGTTTTGCGGCGCACGGTCAGGGCTTGCCATTCCATGCGCTGGGTTTCCATCTGCCCCCGAATCAACTGCGACTGCTGTTCGGCCTGGTGCCGGCGTTTCTCGGCGTCGCGCAGTTCGCGGTCGGCGTCTTCCAGCGCGATTTGCGCGGTCTTGAGTTCTTCGTCAACGGTCATGCGCTTGTCGAGCAACTCTTCGAGTTTCAAGCGCAACTCTTCCAGTGGTGCTTCGCCCTCCTCCAGATTAAGACTGAGCTGTTCGCGTTTTTCGGTCAGGCGCTCGGACTGCATTTCCAGTCGTTCCAACGCCTGGCGCGTGGAGTCGTGTTGCGCCTTGAGCGAGCCCAGGCGCACCGCCAGTTGATGGGCGTGATCCTTGTGCTGCCGGGCTTCCTGACGCACGCGATCAAGTCGCTCGCGCAGGCTGTCGCGCTGGGCCAGCAGCAACTCGCGCTGCTCGGTGTCCAGCGCCATGGCATCGAGGGCTTCCTGCAACTGCAGACGCGCCTCGCCGATATTTTCGTGTTCCAGCGCGCGCTGCTCGGCCAGTTCGGTGAGCTCTTCATCCAAGCGCGTGCGGCGCAAGGTCAGTTGTTCGACCTTGGCTTTGCCGGCGGATAACTGAGCCTTCAACTCGCCTTGCTGACGCGCTTCGTCTTGCAGCAAACGACGCAAGTGCTCGCGACCGTTTTCCTGCTGACGCTGTTGCGCCCGCAGGTTTTGCAATTGCGTTTCGAGGGTTTCGACCGTGGCTTCGCGCTCTTCACGCTCCTGGGTCAGACGCTGGATTTCCTGGCCACGGGCGAGCACGCCGCTTTCCGCTTCGCTGGCCCGGCGCACACGTAAAAAGTGCCGACCCACCCAGTAACCGTCGCGGCTGATCAGGCTCTCACCGGCGGTCAATTGACCGCGCAAGTCCAAGGCCTGCTCAAGGGTGTCGACCGGTTTGACCTGGCCCAACCAAGGCGACAGATCAACTGACGCTTCAACTTTATCGAGCAGGCTGCCCGGCACCCGCGCGCCATCGCTGGCCGGGCTGAGCAAGCGCAAATCACCTTGGGCAAAACCGGCCAAATCGAAGTCGCCGAAATCGTCAACCAACACCGCTTGCAGGTCGGCGCCCAGCACGGTTTCCACCGCCAGCTCCCAACCCGCTTCGACTTTCAGGCCCTCGGCCAGGCGCGGACGGTCGGCCAGATGCTGATCGCGCAGCCATTCAGCGGTGCCGGTGCCTGGATCGAGTGCCGCTTGCTGCAACGCTTCAAGCGATGCGAGGCGACCGTTGAGGCGCTGCAAATCGCCTTGGGCCTGTTGCTGATTTTGCAGGGCAAGCTGCAATTCCTGGCGCAGCTGCTCAAGGCGTTCGACCTGGGCTTCTTCGCTGGCCTGTAAGTCTTCAAGCGTGGCCTCGGACGTGGCCAACTGCTCGCTGAGCTCCATGATCGCCGCGTCTTCCGGGTCCGCCGAAAGCAACGCACGTTCTTCACCCAGGCGCTTCTGGCGGTCGGCCAAACGCTCCATGCTGGTTTCCAGCTGCTGGATGCGTGATTGCTGAACTTCAGACTGGCGACGCGGTTCGGCGGCGGTGAGGTTGAACGTGTCCCACTGCTCCTGCCAGCCGTGCATGGTGGTTTCGGATTCTTCCAGCGCGGCGGCGGCCTCTTCGGCGGCGGCGCTGGTGACTTCCTGCTCGGGGGTGAGCATGTCCAGCTCTTCGCCGAGGGTCAGCAGCAAGGTGCGGTCGTGGCCCAAGTGAGACTCGGTTTCCAGACGCGCGCGCTCGGCTTCTTTGAGATCGTCCTGCAACTGCCGCAAACGCTGCTGGCCGTGCTGGATGCTCTGTTCGACCCGAGCGATATCGCCACCGACCGAATAGAAACGCCCCTGCACCAGATTGAAGCGTTCGGACAGGTCATGGTGCCCGTCACGCAGGCGCTCGATGGCCGCATCGGCGTTGCGCTGCTCGGCGACCAACGCTTCGAACGTGACTTCCTGATTACCGATGATCGCTTCGCGCTGACCGACCTGTTCGTTCAATGCCTGCCAGCGCAGGGCCGACAGTTGGGCCTTGAGCTGACGCTCCTCGCCTTTGTATTCCTGATACTTCCTGGCGGCCTCGGCCTGACGGTGCAAGCGTTCGAGCTGACGCTCGAGTTCTTCGCGCAGGTCGGTCAGGCGGGCGAGGTTTTCGTGGGTGCGGCGGATGCGGTTTTCAGTCTCGCGCCGGCGTTCCTTGTATTTGGAGATGCCCGCCGCTTCTTCAATAAAGTTGCGCAGGTCTTCGGGCTTCGACTCGATCAGCTTGGAGATCATCCCCTGCTCGATGATCGAATAGCTGCGCGGGCCCAGGCCGGTGCCGAGGAAGATGTCGGTGATATCGCGACGACGGCACTTGGTGCCGTTGAGGTAGTAAGTCGTCTGGCTGTCGCGGGTCACTTTGCGGCGAATGGAAATTTCCGCATAGGCGGCGTATTCGCCGAGCAACGTGCCGTCGGAGTTATCGAACACCAGCTCGATGCTGGCCTGGCTCACCGGTTTGCGGCTGGTCGAACCATTGAAGATGACGTCGGTCATCGACTCGCCACGCAAGTTCTTGGCCGAGCTTTCGCCCATCACCCAACGGACGGCGTCGATGATGTTCGACTTGCCGCAGCCATTGGGCCCGACGACGGCCGCCATGTTGCTGGGGAAGTTCACCGTGGTCGGGTCGACGAAGGATTTGAACCCCGCCAGCTTGATGCACTTTAGCCGCACGCTTAAGCGTCCGTCAGGGCGGAAACCACCAGATCGCAGCTGCGCTGGCCGTATGCCGTCAGCACTTCGCGAATCTGCGTAAAGTCCCGGGCCAGCACTGCCGCCAGCAGGCGTTCGAACAGCTCAAGAAATTCGCTCATCGACGCTTTGCGCTGGTCCAGGGCGAGAAAATACGCACGGCTCATGGCCGGCTGCAGATTCTCGACGGTTTCCTGCAAATAAGGGTTGTTGGCAAACGGGTACGCAGCACGCATCACGTTGAAGCTGTCGTCAACGAAGGTGCGGATGTCCTGTCGCTCATAGCTGGCGGCCAGGCGCTGCTGGATCTGCACGAATGGCGCCATGTCGGCCTGGACTTTCCAGCCGCTGGCCACGGCGTTGCCGAGCAGAATGTAAAGCTCGCTCATGAGCGTGCACAGGCTCTGGACCTTGTGGGCGGTGAGCTCGGTGACATGCGCGCCCCGTCGCGGCAGGATCGCGATCAGGTGGCGCCGTTCGAGGATCAGCAAGGCCTCACGGACCGAACCGCGGCTGACATTGAGGGCCAGCGTGACCTTCTGTTCCTGGATGCGCTCTCCCGGCTTCATTTCGCCACGAATGATGCGTTCGGCGAGGTGATGGGCGATTTGCTCGGCGAGGCTGTCCGGCGCCTTGAACGTCATGGGTGTCCTTCAAATTCTTCGATCTGTACAAGCGGCGCAGTGTAGCGCACATGAAGGGTCATGGCGGAGTGCCCACTCGGCGGTTTTTGGCACGAATCACGCAAAAGGCAAGCTATCGCGCGAGGGTCAATAATGAAGGAACGAGTCGTTGATCGACAAAATGCTTTTTCCTGACCTTTAAGTCAGAAAATCATTGACCGCAAAGTCAGACCTGATAAATTCGGTTCAAGTCGGTTAACAACAATAATGAGTCTGCGAGGCCTTCCGTGATCCAGTTTTTACTTAACCAGGAACTCCGTAGCGAGCACGCCCTGGACCCAAACCTGACCGTGCTCAATTATCTGCGCGACCATGTGGGCAAGCCCGGCACCAAAGAAGGCTGCGCCAGCGGTGACTGTGGCGCCTGCACCGTGGTGGTCGGCGAGCTGCAAACGGATGACGATGGCCGCGAACACATTCGCTATCGCAGCCTCAACTCGTGCCTGACGTTCGTGTCGTCATTGCACGGCAAACAATTGATCAGCGTCGAAGACCTCAAGCATCAGGGCGAGCTGCACAGCGTGCAGAAAGCCATGGTCGAGTGCCACGGCTCGCAATGCGGCTTCTGCACCCCGGGCTTCGTCATGTCTCTGTTCGCGCTGCAAAAGAACAGCGATCAACCCGACTCGCACAAGGCTCACGAAGCACTGGCCGGCAACCTCTGCCGCTGCACCGGCTATCGGCCGATCCTGCAAGCCGCCGAGCAATCCTGCTGCGCCAAGCAACCCGACCAATTCGACGCCCGCGAAGCCGAGACCATCGCGCGCCTGAAGGCCATCGCTCCCACCGATATTGGCGAACTCAACAGCGGCGACAAGCGTTGCCTGGTGCCGCTGACCGTGGCCGATCTGGCTGACCTCTACGACGCTTATCCACAGGCGCGCCTGCTGGCCGGCGGGACGGACCTGGCGCTGGAAGTCACCCAGTTCCACCGCACGCTGCCGGTGATGATTTACGTCGGCAATGTCGCCGAAATGAAGCGCATCGAGCGTTTCGACGATCGCCTGGAAATCGGCGCCGCGACCGCCCTCTCCGATTGCTACGACGCCTTGAAAGCCGAGTACCCGGACTTCGGCGAACTGCTGCAACGCTTCGCGTCCTTGCAGATCCGCAACCAGGGCACCCTCGGCGGCAACATTGGCAACGCCTCGCCCATCGGTGATTCGCCACCGCTGCTGATTGCCCTCGGCGCGCAGATCGTTTTGTGCAAAGGCGAAGTTCGCCGCACGATGGCGCTGGAAGACTACTTCATCGATTACCGAGTCACCGCGCGCCAGGAAAGCGAGTTCATCGAGAAGATCATCGTGCCCCGTGCCAGCGCTGAACAATTGTTCCGCGCCTACAAGGTGTCCAAGCGTCTGGACGATGACATTTCCGCCGTCTGCGCCGCGTTCAATCTGCGCATCGACAACGGCGTGGTCGCTGATGCCCGTGTCGCCTTCGGTGGCATGGCCGCAATTCCGAAACGCGCCAGCCACTGCGAAGCCGTGTTGCTCGGCTCGCCGTTCAATAACGCCACCGTCGAACGTGCCTGCGCCGCACTGGCCGAAGATTTCACGCCGCTCTCGGACTTCCGCGCCAGCAAGGAATATCGCCTGCTCAGCGCGCAAAACCTGCTGCGTAAATACTTCATCGAACTGCAAACACCGCACATCGAGACTCGGGTGACCGCTTATGTCTAATCATCACGCTGTAGAGAAGACCCAAGCCGAACTGGCTGAACTGTTCGCCAAGGACCTGACCACCGGCGTCGGCCGCAGCGTCAAGCACGACAGCGCAGCCAAGCACGTGTCCGGTGAAGCGCAGTACATCGACGACCGCCTGGAGTTTCCGAACCAGTTGCACGTTTACGCACGCCTGTCGGACCGCGCCCACGCGAAAATCATCAGCATCGACACCAAGCCCTGCTACGCCTTTGAAGGTGTGCGCATTGCCATTACCCACGAAGACGTGCCGGGCCTGAAAGACATCGGCCCGTTGTTGCCGGGCGATCCACTGCTGGCGATTGATGACGTGCAATTCGTCGGCCAGCCGGTACTCGCCGTTGCCGCGAAAGACCTGGAAACCGCACGCAAAGCCGCGATGGCCGCGATCATCGAATACGAAGATCTCGAGCCGGTGCTGGACGTGGTCGAAGCCCTGCGCAAACGCCATTTCGTGCTCGACAGCCACACCCATCAGCGCGGCGACTCGGCCGGCGCCTTGGCCACCGCCGAACATCGCATCCAAGGGACGCTGCACATCGGTGGCCAGGAACACTTCTACCTCGAAACCCAGATCTCATCGGTGATGCCAACCGAAGACGGCGGCATGATCGTTTATTGCTCGACCCAAAACCCGACCGAAGTGCAGAAGCTGGTCGCCGAAGTGCTCGACGTGTCGATGAACAAAATCGTCGTCGACATGCGCCGCATGGGCGGTGGTTTCGGCGGCAAGGAAACTCAGGCGGCGAGCCCGGCATGCCTGTGCGCGGTGATCGCGCACCTCACCGGCCAGCCGACAAAAATGCGCTTGCCACGGGTCGAAGACATGCTGATGACCGGCAAGCGTCACCCGTTCTACGTTGAGTACGACGTCGGCTTTGACAGCACCGGCCGGCTGCACGGCATCGCCCTGGAACTGGCCGGCAACTGCGGTTGCTCGCCGGACCTGTCGGCGTCGATTGTCGACCGTGCGATGTTCCACGCCGACAACTCGTACTACCTGGGCGATGCGACCATCAACGGTCACCGCTGCAAGACCAACACCGCGTCGAACACGGCATATCGTGGTTTCGGTGGCCCGCAAGGCATGGTCGCGATTGAAGAAGTGATGGATGCCATCGCCCGTCATCTCGGCCTCGACCCGCTGGCCGTGCGCAAGGCCAACTACTACGGCAAGACCGAGCGCAACGTCACCCATTACTACCAGACCGTCGAGCACAACATGCTCGAGGAAATGACCGCCGAACTGGAAGAAAGCAGCCAGTACTTTGAGCGCCGCGAAGCGATCCGTCGCTACAACGCCAACAGCCCGATCCTGAAAAAAGGCCTGGCGCTGACCCCGGTCAAATTCGGTATTTCCTTCACCGCCAGCTTCCTCAACCAGGCGGGTGCGCTGATCCACGTCTACACCGACGGCAGCATCCACCTGAACCATGGCGGCACCGAAATGGGCCAGGGCCTGAACACCAAAGTCGCGCAAGTTGTGGCCGAGGTGTTCCAGGTGGAAATGGACCGCGTGCAGATCACCGCAACCAACACCGACAAGGTACCGAACACCTCGCCGACCGCGGCTTCCAGCGGCGCCGACCTGAACGGTAAAGCCGCACAGAACGCCGCTGAAATCATCAAGAAACGCCTGATCGAATTCGCCGCGCGGCAGTACAAGGTCAGCGAAGAAGACGTGGAATTTCACAACGGTCACGTGCGGATTCGCGATCACATCCTGACCTTCGAGGCGCTGATCCAGCAGGCGTATTTTGCTCAGGTGTCGCTGTCCAGCACCGGGTTCTACAAGACTCCGAAAATCTTCTACGACCGCAGCCAGGCGCGGGGGCGTCCTTTCTACTACTACGCCTTTGGCGCGGCCTGTTGCGAGGTGATCGTCGACACCCTGACCGGCGAATACAAGATGCTGCGTACCGACATCCTCCACGACGTCGGTGCCTCGCTGAACCCGGCCATCGACATCGGCCAGGTCGAGGGCGGTTTCATCCAGGGCATGGGCTGGCTGACCATGGAAGAGCTGGTCTGGAATGCCAAGGGCAAATTGATGACCAACGGCCCGGCCAGCTACAAGATCCCGGCGGTGGCCGACATGCCACTGGACCTGCGGGTGAAGCTGGTGGAAAACCGCAAGAACCCGGAAGACACGGTGTTCCATTCCAAGGCTGTGGGCGAGCCGCCGTTCATGCTCGGCATCGCCTCGTGGTGTGCGATCAAGGACGCGGTGGCGAGCCTGGGCGACTACAAGCATCAACCGAAGATCGACGCGCCGGCGACGCCGGAGCGAGTGTTGTGGGGTTGCGAGCAGATGCGCCAGTTGAAGGCGGCGAAGCCTGCTGAGGCTGAAGCCGAGTTGGCTTCGCTCTAAGACCGAGGCGCGGCCATCGCGAGCAAGCTCGCTCCCACAGGGTTATGTGGCGATTTATGAATCAATACAAATCCAATGTGGGAGCGAGCTTGCTCGCGATGGCGGACTGACAGACAACAACGATGTCGAGGTGAATATGTACAACTGGATCGACGCCCTCGCCGACCTGCAATCCCAGGGTGAACCCTGCGTACTGGTGACCATCATCGAAGAGCTCGGCTCGACGCCGCGCAATGCTGGCTCGAAGATGGTCATCAGCGCCACCCAGACCTTCGACACCATCGGTGGCGGTCACCTGGAATACAAGGCCATGCAAATCGCCCGCGAGATGCTGGCAAGCGGCAAGCAGGACACCCATCTGGAGCGCTTCAGCCTCGGCGCCAGCCTGGGCCAGTGCTGCGGCGGCGTGACTGTTTTGCTGTTTGAACCTATGGGTCAGGTCCAGGCGCAGATCGCCGTGTTCGGCGCCGGCCATGTCGGTCGCGCCTTGGTGCCGCTGCTTGCCAGCCTGCCCTGCCGGGTGCGCTGGATCGATTCGCGGGACGCAGAGTTCCCGGAACAGATTCCCCATGGCGTGCGTAAGGTCGTCAGCGAAGAACCGGTGGACGAAGTCGACGACCTGCCCGCCGGCAGCTACTGCATCGTCATGACCCATAACCACCAGCTCGACCTCGAACTCACCGCCGCGATCCTCAAGCGCAACGACTTCGCCTACTTCGGCCTGATCGGTTCGAAGACCAAACGGGTGAAGTTCGAACATCGCCTGCGCGAGCGCGGTTTTGACAGCAGCGTGCTGCAACGCATGCGCTGCCCGATGGGCATCGGCGAAGTCAAAGGCAAGTTGCCTGTGGAAATCGCCATCTCCATCGCCGGCGAAATCATCGCCACCTATAACGCGAATTTCGGCCAGCACACCGCCAGCGCCGGATCATCGATTGCCAAACTGCTGCCCGCTTCTCGCCGCAGCCAAGCTTCCTATTGAGAACTCACATGCCTCTGACACGCAAAGCCTACCGCGCCGCCATCCTCCACAGCATCGCCGACCCCGCCGAAGTGGGCATCGAAGCCTCGTACGAGTATTTCGAGGACGGCCTGCTGGTGGTTGATAACGGCCAGATCAGCGCCCTTGGCCACGCCAGCGACTTGCTGCCGACCCTGCCGGCCGACATCGAGATCACCCATTATCAGGACGCGCTGATCACCCCCGGCTTCATTGATACGCACATTCACCTGCCGCAAACCGGCATGGTCGGTGCCTATGGCGAGCAGTTGCTCGATTGGCTCAACACGTACACCTTCCCGTGCGAAAGCCAGTTCGCCGACAAGGCGCACGCCGATGAAGTCGCGGACATTTTCATCAAGGAACTGCTGCGCAACGGCACCACCACCGCGCTGGTGTTTGGCAGCGTGCACCCGCAATCGGTGAATTCGTTTTTCGAAGCCGCCGAACAGCTGGACCTGCGGATGATCGCCGGCAAGGTGATGATGGACCGCAACGCGCCGGACTACCTGACCGACACTGCCGAATCCAGCTACGTTGAAAGCAAGGCGCTGATCGAGCGCTGGCATGGCAAGGGCCGCCTGCATTACGCGGTCACTCCGCGCTTCGCGCCGACCAGCACCCCGGAACAACTCACCCTCGCCGGTCAGTTGCTCAGCGAATACCCAGACCTGTACATGCAGACCCACATCAGTGAAAACCTCAAGGAAGTTGAATGGGTCAAGGAGCTGTTCCCGGAGCGCAAGGGTTACCTCGACGTCTACGACCACTACAAACTGCTTGGCGAGCGCTCGGTGTTTGCCCACGGCGTGCACCTGTGCGACGACGAGTGTGCTCGACTGGCGCAGACCGGCTCGGCCATCGCCTTCTGCCCGACCTCGAACTTTTTCCTCGGCAGCGGCCTGTTCAACCTGCCGATGGCCGAGAAGCACAAGTTGAATGTCGGTTTGGGCACGGACGTGGGTGGCGGCACCAGTTTTTCGCTGCTGCAAACCTTGAACGAAGCCTACAAAGTCATGCAGCTGCAAGGTGCGCGGCTGAGCCCGTTCAAATCGCTGTACCTGGCGACGCTGGGCGGCGCGCGCGCGTTGCGCCTGGAAGGCAAGATCGGCACCTTGCAACCGGGCACCGACGCCGACTTCCTGGTGCTGGACTACAACGCCACGCCACTGCTGAGCTATCGCCTGAAGCAGGCCAATAACATCGCCGAGACGTTATTTGTATTGATGACGCTGGGGGATGACCGGACGGTGCTGCAGACGTATGCGGCGGGGAATCAGGTGCATCAGCGCTAAGTTCTCTCCACGCTGATCGTTCCCATGCTCCGCGAGGGAACGATCAGACACTCAAAAAAATCCCCCGTAGCCGTTCAGCCCGGGGGATTTTTATTGCCTGTCGGAAAGCCATCGCGGGCAAGCCCGCTCCTACAGGGTTCGGAGGTGGAATTGATCGTTCCCACGCTCCGCGTGGGAATGCAGCCCGGGACGCTCCGCGTCCCATCCAGAGCCGAACGCAGAGCGTCCGTTGAGGCATTCCCACGCAGAGCGTGGGAACGATCAGCGTCAGGCAGTTAGAGCTTCGCGGCTGGCCGCCCTGGCTTCTTGGTCTGCAACAAATGCGAGAACACTGCATGCAAGTCATCCGACGCGCTTTCTTCGTCGAGGTTGAGTTTGCTGTCGATGTGATCCATGTGATGCATCATCAGATTCACTGCCAACTCACCGTTGCGCGCTTCGATCGCGTCGATCAACTGGGTGTGCTCGTCGTAGGAACAGTGCGAGCGATTGCCGCTTTCATACTGGGCAATGATCAACGATGTCTGGGACACCAGGCTGCGCTGGAAGCTGATCAGTGGCGCGTTTTTCGCCGCTTCGGCCAGTTTCAGATGGAACTCGCCCGACAAACGGATACCCGCACCACGATCGCCACGGGAGAAGCTGTCGCGTTCGTCGTTGACCATCTGGCGCAACTCGGCAATCTGTTCGGCGGTGGCGTGTTGAACGGCCAGTTCAGTGATCGCCCGCTCCACCAGACGCCGCGCGAGGAACACCTGGCGGGCCTCTTCGACACTCGGGCTGGCGACGACGGCGCCACGGTTTGGACGCAGCAGCACGACGCCTTCATGGGCCAGGCGCGACAGCGCGCGGCGAATGATGGTGCGACTGACCCCGAAAATTTCCCCCAGCGCTTCTTCGCTCAACTTGGTGCCGGGCGCCAGACGCTGTTCGAGGATGGCCTCGAAGATATGCGCGTAGACAATATCGTCCTGGGTACCGCTGCGGCCGGCTTTGCCTGCTCGCGGTTGTTTCTTTAGGGGTTGCAACTGTTCGTTCATGGGCACTCGAGTCGGGAGAACTGCGGCGAATTGACCGTGACTGTAATACGGCACAGTGGGTCGCTGGCAAGTATCGCGTAAAAAACACCGCGATTGTACACAATGGATGGTGGCAACACGACTGTACGGCTGTTTGTCACTTCCGCTGTATTGCAACGACTGGTTACTTTTGAGTTTAGGCTTGAACACAGAATCCGCGATCCCTGTGGGAGAGAGCTTGCTCGCGATGGCGACGGGTCAGTCGAGATTTATGTTGAATGTGAAATCGCTATCGCGAGCAGGCTCACTCCCACAGGGGTTGGCGCTGCAACGGACATCTTTATCAGAACAAGGAACACCGCTGTCATGAACGACGCCACGCACACGCAGCTCCGCCCCCTGGCCGACACGTCACCGTCGGCCATCGTCGCCGGCTTCATCGCGATGATGACCGGTTACACCAGCTCCCTGGTCCTGATGTTCCAGGCCGGGCAAGCGGCGGGGTTGACCAGTGGGCAGATTTCCTCGTGGATCTGGGCGATATCGATTGGCATGGCAGTTTGCTCCATCGGCCTGTCCTTGCGTTATCGCACGCCCATCACCATCGCCTGGTCGACGCCCGGCGCAGCATTGCTGATCACCAGCCTGGGCGGCGTCAGCTACGGCGAAGCCATCGGTGCCTACATTACCTGCGCGGTGCTGGTGACGATTTGTGGTTTGACCGGCAGCTTCGAACGCCTGGTGAAAAGAATTCCGGCTTCATTGGCGGCGGCATTGCTGGCGGGGATCCTGTTCAAGATCGGCAGCGAAATCTTCGTCGCTGCCCAGCATCGCACCGGGCTGGTATTGGGAATGTTCTTCACGTACCTGGTGATCAAGCGCCTGTCGCCACGGTATGCGGTGCTCGCGGCATTGCTGATCGGCACGGCGTTGTCGGGGTTCATGGGGCTGCTGGATTTCAGCGGCTTCCATCTGGAAGTGGCAACGCCGGTCTGGACCACGCCGCATTTCTCTCTGGCCGCGACCATCAGCATCGGCATCCCGCTGTTCGTGGTGGCGATGACGTCGCAGAACATGCCCGGCATTGCCGTGCTGCGCGCCGACGGCTACACCGTGCCAGCCTCCCCGCTGATCACCACCACAGGGATCGCGTCGTTGCTGCTGGCGCCGTTCGGCTCCCATGGGATCAACCTGGCGGCCATCAGTGCGGCGATCTGCACCGGGCCGCATGCCCATGAAGATCGTAACAAGCGCTACACGGCAGCGGTGTGGTGCGGGATTTTCTACGGGATCGCCGGCGTGTTCGGCGCGACGCTGGCAGCGTTGTTTGCCGCGTTGCCCAAGGAGTTGGTGCTGTCGATTGCCGCGCTGGCGCTGTTCGGTTCGATCATCAATGGCTTGAGCATCGCCATGACCGAAGTGAAGGAGCGTGAAGCAGCGCTCATCACCTTTATGGTCACGGCGTCGGGGCTAACGCTCTTTTCCATCGGCTCGGCGTTCTGGGGGATTGTGGCGGGGGTGTTGACGCTGCTGATCCTGAATTGGCGTAAAACCTAAAATCTGCGCATAAAAAAACGGCGACCCTTGGGTCGCCGTTTTTTATGACATCAAGCTACCGGATTGATCGGCTTTTCCGGGTACCAGACGTCGATCAGCGGGCTGACGGTTGCTTCGGTCAGTTCGCTGCGGCCTTTGAGCCAGGCTTCAACAGCGGCACGCTGCTCTTCGGATACCGAGCCACGCTTCTGCAGGCAAACCAGACCGAAGTCGTCGCCGCCAACATAGCCCAGACCGTTGGCTTCCATGGCTTCTTTCAGGAACGCGTCGAGGAAAGCATCAATGGCTTCATCAGCCAAATCTTCTTTGAAATCCAGGTTCAGTTCGAAACCCAGCTCTTGAAATTCATCGACGCACAGTTTTTTGCGCAGACGCTGGGAACGGTTAGTCGCCATTGGAACAATCCTCATAAGTAATAACGGGCGGCACTTTAGCAGTTTCAGCCGCTGATTGCCCGATTCTCGGCGGCGTGACGCCTACCGCCGGTAAAAAATAGCAAATCAGTGAAGCCTGGCACGGCACAAGCGGTTGCACCTTGGGGCATAATGCCGACACTTTCATGACCACTGAGGGATTTTTGTCTCCATGCCCTCGTCTTTTTTCCCCTCGGCTGTAGGGTTTTATTTCACATGATCAAGTCTTTGCGTCCATTGCTGCTGGCCGGTTTCCTTCTTCCACTGGCCTTCTCCGTTTCCGCCGCGTCCATCAATACCGGCCTGTCGCCCAACGTCGAAAAAGCCCTCAAGGCCAGCAAGCTGCCGGACACCGCCCTGTCGCTGGTGATGATTCCGCTGACCGGTCCGGGCACCCCAACCGTTTTCAACGCTGACGTTTCGGTCAACCCGGCGTCGACCATGAAGCTGGTCACCACCTACGCCGCGTTGGAAATGCTCGGCCCGAACCATCAGTGGAAAACCGAGTTCTACACCGACGGCACCTTGAGCGGCGGCATCCTCAACGGCAACCTCTACCTCAAGGGTGGCGGCGATCCGAAACTGAACATGGAAAAACTCTGGTTGCTGATGCGTGACCTGCGCGCCAACGGCGTGACGCAAATCACTGGCGACCTGGTGCTCGACCGCAGCTTCTTCGTCCAACCGCAATTGCCCGAGTTCAACGATGACGGCAATGACGAGAACAAGCCGTTCCTGGTCAAGCCAGATTCGCTGATGGTCAACCTCAAGGCCCTGCGTTTCGTGGCACGCAACGACAATGGCCGGGTGCTGATTTCGGTGGAACCGCCGATCGCCACCATCAACATTGAAAACCAGGTCAAAGCCGTCAATTCCAAGCAATGCACCGGTGGCGTGCGCTACAACCCGGTGACCCAGGCCGATGGCAGCGTGACCGTGACGGTTGGCGGTCAGTTGGGCGATGGCTGCAGTTCGCAGACTTACCTGTCGCTGCTCGACCACGCCACGTATACCGCAGGCGCGGTGCGTGCGATCTGGAAAGAACTGGGCGGCAGCATCCAGGGCAAGGATCGCCTGGCCCCGACGCCAAGCGACGCCAAGGTACTGGCCCGGGCTTACTCGCCGGACCTGGCGGAAATCATTCGCGACATCAATAAATACAGCAACAACACCATGGCCCAGCAGTTGTTCCTGAGCCTGGGCCAGAAATTCCGCACCGACGCTGACGGCGACGACGCCAAGGCTGCCCAGCGTGTGGTGCGTCAGTGGCTGGCGAAGAAAGGCATAACCGCGCCGCACCTGGTGATGGAGAACGGTTCCGGCCTGTCCCGTGCCGAACGGGTGAGCGCGCGTGAAATGGCGGCGATGCTGCAAGCCGCATGGCGCAGCCCGTACGCCGCCGAGTTCATCAGTTCGATGCCGATTGCCGGCACTGACGGCACCATGCGCAAACGCCTGAAAACCACGGCCATGCGCGGCGAAGCCCACGTCAAGACCGGCACCCTGAACACGGTACGCGCGATCTCCGGCTTCAGCCGCGACGTCAACGGCAATACCTGGGCGGTGGTGGCGATTCTCAACGACAAGGCGCCGTTTGGTGCTTCGTCGGTGTTGGATCAGGTGCTGCTGGACCTGTATCGCCAGCCGAAAGTGCCGGAAACGGCTTCGGTGCTGTGACCTGATCCGCCTGACACTGATCGTTTGATCGTTCCCACGCTCTGCGTGGGAATGCAGCCCGTGACGCTCCGCGTCACTGGACGCAGAGCGTCCCTGGAGACATTCCCACGCGGAGCGTGGGAACGATCATCTGGTGTGGCTTACTTCATCTCTTCCTGTACCCGATCCCGTCCCGCCTGCTTCGCCGCGTAAACCCCCGAATCCGCCCGCAACAACAGCGCATCCGCGCCCTCCCCGACTCGCCAACTGGCAATCCCGAAACTCGCGGTCACGGTGCCGACGCCTTCGATCGGTGTACCGCGTAACCCCTGCCATAGCTGCAAGGCCAGGACATGCGCGTGCTCGCCGTCAATGTCCGGGCAGAGCACCATGAACTCCTCGCCGCCCAGGCGACAGAATATGTCAGTGCGGCGCAGGCGATGACCGATGCGTTCGCACACGGCCTGCAACACCCGATCGCCCACAGCGTGGCCATGCAGGTCATTGATGCGTTTGAAGTGGTCGATGTCGAGCATGATCACCGACAATTCGCCGCCACCGCGTTCGACCCGGGACATTTCCGTGGTCAGGCGCTCTTGGAAGTAGCGGCGGTTGTGGATTCCGGTCAGGGAGTCAGTGATCGACAGCGCCCGCAGTTCCTCCTCCACTCGCTTCAGGTCGGAAATGTCCGAAACATAGCCATGCCACAGCACACCGCCGCCGGGCAGTTCTTCCGGAGTTGCCTCGCCACGCACCCAGCGCAGGCCGCGTTTGGGCAGTTGCACACGGTATTCCTCGCGCCACGGGCTGAGGGTGTCCGCCGACGCCCGGATCGAGGCGCGCACGCGGGTGGTGTCCTGAGGATGAATCCGCGTGAAGATTGCTTCGGCGTCGAACAACAGCACGTCTGGCTCGAGTTCGTAAATGTCGCGAATACCGTCGCTGGCATAAATCACGCTGAAGCGCCCGTCAAACTCCATCTTGAATTGATAAATGCCACCGGGCACATGAGCGCTGAGTTTTTTCAGCAGCAGGTCTCGCGCGGCCAATGCCTCATGCACGCGCTTGCGTTCGGTGATGTCGATGCAAATGGCCAGATGCCCGACCCACAGGCCTTGTTCGTCGAGCACCGGGGTCGCGAGCATGTTGACGGTCAAATGGCTGCCATCCTGGCGGACCAACGTCCACTCCCGCGCTTCGTGGCCCCCCTCTTCGCCGCCCTCGACCAGCATTGCCTGACAGGTCGGAATCGGCTTGCCATAGCACGCACTCAATTCGGCCGCGCGGGCTACCAGCTCGCGAGGGAAGTGCAGGTTTTCCAGGGTCATGTGCCCCACCACTTCGGCACTGGAATAACCCAGCATCTGCTCGGCCCCGGCATTGAAGGTACTGATGACACCGCGCAAGTCGGTGGCAATGATCGCCACCTGAGTCGCGGCATCGAGCACACCGCGTAACTGGCCGTGGGTGCCGCGCAACTCCTGCTCACGGGCGTGCAATTCCTGAGTGCGCAGCTCGACCATTCTCAGCGCACGCTGGCGCTGACTGACCAACACATAGAGCAACGCACTGAGCAACAGACTTAGCAAACCGCCGAGCACCACCAGGCTGCTCACCGAGGAATGGTTGGCTTGCAGAAAGGCTTCGCTGGGCAGGATGTCGACTTGGTAGTCATGGTCGGCCATGCGCAAAAGGCGTGTCGCGGACAACTCGCTGGTGGCTGGCGTGTTGGAGGATTCATACAGCACTTCGTGCTGATCATCGGTGGACAAATCCAGGATTCGCACCGAGAGATAGTCATGACTGGCCTCGGGCAACCCATCTGCCAGCAGCTGACGCATGCTGATCACCGCCATGACATAACCGGAGGGTTTCCCGGCCGGATCACTGGCCTGCTTCACCGGCGCCACCAACAACACCCCGCGCGCGTAAGCAGGCTCGATGCTGACCAGATGCATCGGCTTCGACACCGCCAGGCCCCCCAGTTGGTTGGCCCGCTCCAGCGTATCGCGGCGCAAGGGCTGGGCCCACAAGTCGTACCCCAGCGGCGAGCCGAGCCGGCTTTGCGTCTGACTGTAAAGCACGGCCACGTACTCATCCCGTTCGGCCGCCAATTGCAGTTGGCCTTCGGCATTGAGTTCGCGGATGGTGAAGTCGCTCAACCCCTCGTCGCGCACCCGGCGTTCGAAGGCAGGCCGTTCGGCGCGAGTGACCCGCGTAGCGAACGAGTACGCCTGTGCGCGGTGCAAGAGTGGTTGTGTGTAGCCGTTGAACTCCTCGCGGGAGACCGACTCGGAATTGGCGAAGAACCGGCGCACCCCGTCAAGGCGTTGCTCCTGGTCTTCGAAACGTTCTTCGATGCGGCTGTAACGTTCGCTGGCCAGCAGTTGGAAACGTTGCCGCAATTGATGTTGAAACAGATTAAGCGTCGACCAGGCCAGCAAACCGGTGAGAATTCCGCCAACGAGCAATACCAGCAGCGCGACCAGCCAGGCCGAGACATCTTCGCTGATAAAACCCAGGATCTTGGGGCGCACGGCGTGCAACGACATAGACGCAACTCAAAACGCCAGGTGCGGGAAAGCCCATTGGCCATGCGTTGAGTTATAGCTATTAGCCACTAATTTGACCAGCACTGAAAGAACCAAAGAGCCTTTAAAAATCAAGGCTCTGTGGATCCAATCGGCTTAACCGTCAACGGGCCGTGATTTTCCATGCACGGTGAATCTTGCCGTTACGGGCGAAATCCGGATCGATGGTCTGAGCGGTAATTTCTTCGACGGCATAACGCTCGGTGAGGTTTTCCTCGAGCGTGAATTTGCGGAAGTTGTTGGAGAAGTACAACACGCCGCCCGGCGCCAGGCGCGCCATGGCCAGGTCGATCAATTGCACCTGGTCACGCTGCACGTCGAAGATGCCTTCCATGCGCTTGGAGTTGGAGAACGTCGGCGGATCGATAAAGATCAGGTCGTACTCGTCACGGCAGGCTTCAAGCCACGCCATCACGTCACCCTGCTCCAGACGGTTCTTGTCGGAGAAACCGTTCAGCGACAGGTTGCGACGCGCCCAGTCGAGGTAAGTTTTCGACAGGTCGACGCTGGTGGTGCTGCGGGCGCCGCCCTTGGCCGCGTGAACACTGGCGGTCGCGGTGTAGCAATACAGGTTGAGGAAGCGCTTGCCGGCCGCCTCTTTCTGAATCCGCATGCGCATTGGACGGTGGTCGAGGAACAGCCCGGTGTCGAGGTAGTCGGTCAGGTTGACCAGTAACTTCACACCGCCTTCGTTGACCTCGACGAACTTGCCCTGCGCCGCCTGGCGTTCGTACTGCTTGGTGCCGCTCTGGCGCTCGCGGCGCTTGACCACTACGCGGCTCTTGTCGATGTTCAAGGCCTGCGGAATGGCCGCCAGGGCATCGAACATGCGCGCCGAGGCTTTTTCCGGGTCGATGGATTTCGGCGCGGCGTATTCCTGGACGTGGACCCAATCCTGATAGAGGTCGATGGCCATGGAATATTCCGGCATGTCGGCATCGTAGACGCGATAGCAATCGATGCCTTCGCGCTTGACCCACTTGCCCAGCGCCTTGAGATTCTTTTGCAGGCGGTTGGCAAACATCTGCCCGCCTTCGCTCAAGCGCGGCTGCTCGATCACTACCGGGGCCGGTTTGATCGGGTTGCCGTTCTTGTTGTACTTCTCGTACTTGCCCGGTGCCACGTCGTTGTCGGCGACTTCGACTTCAGCTTGTTCACGCTCGACCTGACGCTGTTCCGGGGTGCGACGCTCGCCGGTGACGAACTGGTCCGGGGTGACCTTGATCAGCAACAGCTTGCACGGCAAGGCGCCGTTCCAGAACGAATACTGCTTATAGCTGCGGATGCCCATGCGCTTGCCCAGCTCCGGGGCGCCGGTGAAGACGGCCGCTTCCCAGTTCAGGCAAGCCTGACGCAGGCGCTCGCCGAGGTTCTGGTAGAGATAAAGCAGGCTTGCTTCGTCGCCCAGGCGCTCGCCGTATGGAGGGTTGCAGATCACCAGGCCTTTCTGGTTCTGGTCCGGACGTGGCTCGAACGTGGCGACTTCGCCCTGGTAGATCTTGATCCACTCGCTCAGGCCTGCACGTTCAACGTTGTTGCGGCCCGGCTGAATCAGCCGCGGGTCGGCTTCGTAACCGCGAATCCACAGCGGTGGCTTGGCCAGGCCGGCAGCGGCGCGTTCGGTGGCTTCTTCGTGGAGTTTTTTCCACAGTGCCGGTACGTGACCGAGCCAAGCGGTAAAACCCCACTGCTCGCGACGCAGGTTCGGCGCCATGTCGGCAGCGATCATGGCCGCCTCGACCAGGAACGTACCCACACCGCACATCGGGTCAGCAAGTGCGCCGCCTTCGGCCGCAATGCGTGGCCAGCCGGAACGGATCAGGATCGCGGCCGCAAGGTTTTCCTTCAGCGGTGCCGCGCCTTGCTGCAAACGATAACCGCGCTGGTGCAGGCTGTGGCCGGACAGGTCAAGCGAGAGAATGGCTTCGCCACGGTCCAGGCGCAGATGAATGCGCAGGTCCGGGTTGAGCTTGTCGATGGACGGACGGTCGCCTTGCGGGGTGCGCAGTTTGTCGACGATGGCATCCTTGACTTTCAAGGCGCCAAAATGGGTGTTGTCGATGCCCGAACCGTGGCCGCTGAACTCGACGGCCAGGGTGCCGTCGTTGAGCATGTGGTCTTGCCACTCGATGTCGAGCACGCCGTGATACAGGTCTTCGGCGTCCTTCATCGGGAAACGCTTGAGCACCAGCAGCACCCGGTTCGCCAGACGCGACCACAGGCACAGGCGATAAGCGGTTTCCATGGTGGCCATGCCGCGCACAGCCGAGGTGTGCTCACGCGCGTCCTCAAGGCCAAGCCCGACGGCTTCCTCGATGAGCAGGCCTTCAAGGCCTTTGGGGCAAGTGAGGAAGATTTCGAATTGATCGGACATTGGAATTTCAAAGCCTTTAGCTAAGTGGACCGGCAACGCATTGCCGGCCCGGTTTTCAATCAGGCGCTTTTCTAAAAGAGCGCCCGCGTGGCACGAAGGTGTGCCGTCCCACCCCTGCAAGCCCGGGTTAAAAGAGCTTAGATGCAAAGGCAGATAAAAAAGTTGATGCAACAAAATGTCATAAGTCGACCCTTCGTCGAATAATGCCTCCGGGCAACGCGAGGCATTCTCACCAAAGGATTAACCCCATCATCCAGCGCGGGGCAGATCATACCGGGGTTTGGTCAATAAACACGGGCAAACATCGTGTTACTTATGGCCATACCACCTTAATGGTTACGTCCTTATGACAAAACGATCATTCCATCGGTGTGACGCATTGGTTAGAACTCAATACAGGTTGACGCCGCAACGACGTCAACACCTTGGCTCGCGACGCCGGCAGCGAGCCCCAACGGCAGGATTTTTTCTGCCAGACCTCAGTTGAGGTCGACGCGATAAATACAGTCAACAAGTGAGGGCAACACCCTATGAGAAGACTTAAGCGTGATCCGTTGGAAAGAGCATTTTTGCGCGGATATCAATATGGCGTTGGTGGCAAATCCCGTGAGCTTTGCCCATTTACTCTACCGTCGGTACGCCAAGCCTGGATTAATGGCTGGCGAGAAGGACGCGGCGACAACTGGGACGGTATGACCGGCACTGCGGGAATCCACAGACTCAACGAACTTCACGCCGTCGGCTAATTTACAGGGCCAAACACTCCGACACGACAATCTGATTACTGAACGACTTAACCACGCACGCCCCATCCGGGCGGCGGGCTCCGGCCCAGGGGCACCTTCGAGGTGCCCTTTTTTATGTCTGCAAGAGAATCAGCGCAGGGCTGCGATGGCGTCGACGGACTCGCGAATCAGCGCCGGACCTTTGTAGATGAAACCGGAATAGAGCTGCACCAGGCTCGCGCCCGCAGCGATTTTCTCAGCCGCGTGCTTGCCTTCGGTGATGCCACCCACGGCGATGATCGGCAGGCGACCGGCCAGTTCCGACGCCAACACCTTAACGGTGTGGGTGCTTTTTTCGCGAACCGGTGCGCCGGACAAACCGCCCGCCTCCTCGCCATGCTCCAGACCTTCGACGCCCACGCGGCTCAGGGTGGTATTGGTAGCGATCACCGCGTCCATCCCGGTTTCGATCAATGCTTGCGCGACCTGCGCGGTTTCTTCATCGGTCATGTCCGGTGCGATCTTGATCGCCAGCGGCACGTGTTTGCCGTGGCGCAACGCCAGTTCCGCACGACGGGTCGCAAGATCCGCCAGCAACTGCTTGAGCGAATCGCCGAACTGCAAGCTGCGCAGGCCCGGGGTGTTCGGCGAGCTGACGTTGACCGTCACGTAGCTGGCGTGGGCGTAGACCTTGTCCAGGCAGATCAGGTAGTCGTCAACCGCACGCTCAACCGGCGTGTCGAAGTTCTTGCCGATGTTGATGCCCAGCACGCCCTTGTACTTGGCGGCCGCCACACGGGCCAGCAGGTGATCGACGCCGAGGTTGTTGAAACCCATGCGGTTGATGATCGCCTCGGCCTCCGGCAGACGGAAAATCCGTGGTTTCGGGTTGCCCGGTTGCGGGCGTGGGGTAATGGTGCCGATTTCAACGAACCCAAAACCCAGTTGCGCGAAGCCGTCGATGGCCGCGCCATTCTTGTCCAGGCCGGCCGCCAGACCGACCGGGTTCGGGAAGTCCAGGCCCATGACCCTCACCGGCATTCTCGCCGGGGCCTTGCACAGCAAGCCGTTGAGGCCCAAACGCCCGCCCGCACCGATCAGGTCCAGGGACAGATCGTGGGAGGTTTCCGGGGAAAGTTTGAACAACAGCTGACGGGCCAGGGTGTACATGGGCGGCTTTGACTCGAATGGCGGCGAAATGAGGCGGCGATTATAGCCGGGCATCGGGGTCGCAAGCGAGGCACGCAGCAAAATCAAGGGCCGATGGCATATGCCTTGCACCGGCATAGGCATCAGCACTCATGCCAACGGCGGGATGAGTGGAAGGACAATGGCGTCGTCACAAGGCTTTGCTCGCGCAAGGGTCTCGGGCGACGTTTTTTTTTGGAAGGTGTTTAGTCATGAATGAAACCACAGCGGGCCCACTCGCCTGGGTCAACGGCAGCGATGCCCCGGAAAAGACCGAAATCAACCTCGGCTTCATGGCCCTGACAGACTGCGCCTCGGTGGTGGTCGCGGCCACGCAGGGTTTCGCCCAGCCTTATGGCCTGACCCTGAACCTCAAGCGCCAATCGTCCTGGGCCAACCTGCGGGACAAACTGGTCAGCGGCGAACTTGATGCCGCCCACAGCCTTTATGGCCTGGTCTACGCCGTACACCTGGGCATCGGCGGTGTAGCCCCCACCGATATGGCGGTGTTGATGGGGCTGAATCAGAACGGTCAGAGCATCAACCTCTCCCACGGCTTGCAAGCCTTGGGCGTGACCAGTCCTGAAGCACTGGATCGGCACGTGCACCAAAGTCGCCCAAAACTGACCTTCGCCCAGACATTTCCGACCGGCACCCACGCCATGTGGCTGTATTACTGGCTCGCGAGCCAAGGCATTCATCCGTTGCAGGACGTCGACAGTGTGGTGGTGCCGCCACCACAAATGGTCGCGCACCTGCAGGCGGGTCGTATCGATGGTTTCTGCGTTGGCGAGCCTTGGTCTGCCAGCGCGGTGAAGCAGAACCTGGGGTTTACCCTGGCGACGACCCAGACAATCTGGCCCGATCATCCGGAAAAAGTCCTCGGCTGCACCCGTGCCTTTGTCGAGCAATACCCAAACACCGCGCGGGCGCTGGTGATGGCGATTCTGGAGGCCAGCCGCTTCATCGAGCAAAGCACCGAGAACCGGCGCAGCACCGCCAAGCTGTTGAGTGCGTCGGAATACCTCGATGCGCCGCTCGATTGCATCGAGCCACGGTTGCTGGGCGATTACGCCGACGGACTCGGCAATCGCTGGCAGGACCCGCACGCCCTGCGCTTCCATGGCGATGGCGAGGTCAACCTGCCGTACTTGTCCGACGGCATGTGGTTCATGACCCAATTCCGTCGCTGGGGCTTGTTGCGCGATGATCCGGATTACCTCGGCGTAGCCCGTCAGGTCCAGCAACTAGACTTGTACCGTGAGGCGGCCGCAGCAGTCGGTGTTGCCGCCGAGGGCCAGGCCATGCGCGCCAGCCAATTGATCGACGGCAACATCTGGGATGGCAGCGACCCTGCCGGCTACGCCCGCAGCTTCAAGCTACATGCCATGAGCGACAGCTCGCACCGATTCGCCACCCGCTGACAGGAGACTGCGAACATGTTGCGTATCCTGCTGATCAACGACACGGCGAAGAAAGTCGGTCGCCTGAAAGCCGCCCTCACCGAAGCCGGGTTTGAGGTCATCGATGAATCCGGCCTGACCATTGACCTGCCCGCACGCGTCGAAACGGTGCGTCCGGACGTGATCCTGATCGATACCGAGTCACCGAGCCGCGATGTGATGGAGCAAGTGGTGCTGGTGTCGCGTGATCAACCGCGGCCGATCGTGATGTTTACCGACGAACACGACCCCGACGTAATGCGTCAGGCGATCAAGTCCGGCGTCAGTGCCTACATCGTCGAAGGCATTCACGCACAACGCTTGCAGCCGATTCTCGACGTTGCGATGGCGCGCTTTGAAAGCGACCAGGCCTTGCGCGCCCAGCTCAACGCCCGCGATCAGCAACTGGCCGAGCGCAAGCGCATCGAGCTGGCTAAAGGGCTGTTGATGAAAATGAAAGACTGCAACGAGGAAGAGGCCTACACCCTCATGCGCCGCCAGGCCATGAGCCGGCAGCAGAAGCTGATTCAGGTGGCGGAACAGATCATCGCCATGAGTGAGTTGCTGGGCTAACCCCCCAATGATCGTTCCCACGCTCCGCGTGGGAATGCCGCCATGGACGCTCTGCGTCCGCTTCGAGCTGTGACGCAGAGCGTCACGAGATGCATTCCCACGCAGAGCGTGGGAACGATCATCCTGAACCTGGCACAAATCTCGCTAAGTAATCACTACAGGTAACCAACGGCGGTTGCCCCACCTACGACAAAGACGTCGCTCACCTTATTTGCCCATGGCGAATCGGGTGGCGGCGTTTTTTAGTTTTTGGCCCCAGAGACCGGGGCCGGTGGTGCGGCCGATGCGGCGCCCCACCTGCAAGCTCATGACTCTTTCTCGAGACTCCCTACAGCTGAGGTGCGCGATGAATTCAAGCTTCTGGAAATCCGGCCATACCCCGACACTGTTCGCGGCCTTCCTCTATTTCGACCTGAGCTTCATGGTCTGGTACCTGCTCGGCCCGCTGGCGGTGCAGATCGCCGCCGACCTGCACCTGACCACCCAACAGCGAGGGATGGTGGTGGCCACGCCGATTCTGGCCGGTGCCGTGCTGCGCTTCATCATGGGCATGCTGGCTGATCGCCTGTCGCCAAAAACCGCCGGGCTGATCGGCCAGGTGATTGTCATCTGTGCCCTGTTCGGTGCCTGGAAACTCGGCATTCACAGCTACGAGCAAGCGCTGGTGCTGGGCCTGTTCCTCGGCATGGCCGGTGCGTCCTTCGCCGTCGCCCTGCCGTTGGCGTCGCAATGGTATCCACCGCAGCACCAAGGCAAAGCCATGGGCATCGCCGGTGCCGGTAACTCGGGCACTGTGCTGGCAGCATTGATCGCCCCGGTGTTGGCGGCGGCCTTCGGCTGGAGCAATGTGTTCGGTTTCGCCCTGATCCCGTTGATCCTGACCATCATCGTCTTCGCCTGGCTGGCGAAAAACGCACCTGAACGGCCGAAAGCCAAGTCCGTGTCCGACTACTTCAAAGCCCTGGGCGACCGCGACAGCTGGTGGTTCATGTTTTTCTACAGCGTGACCTTCGGTGGATTCATTGGCCTGGCCAGCGCACTGCCCGGCTATTTCAACGACCAATATGGCCTGAGCCCTGTGACCGCCGGCTACTACACCGCGGCCTGCGTATTCGGTGGCAGCCTGATGCGTCCATTGGGCGGCGCACTGGCCGACCGTTTTGGTGGCATCCGCACATTGCTGGGCATGTACACGGTCGCCGCGGTCTGCATCGCAGCGGTGGGTTTCAACCTGCCAAGTTCCTACGCGGCACTGGCACTTTTCGTCTGCACCATGCTTGGCCTGGGCGCGGGTAACGGCGCGGTTTTCCAACTGGTGCCGCAGCGTTTTCGTCGTGAGATCGGCGTAATGACCGGTTTGATCGGCATGGCCGGCGGCATCGGCGGCTTTGCCCTGGCAGCGGGCATGGGCGCGATCAAGCAAAGCACCGGCAGTTATCAATTGGCCTTGTGGTTGTTCGCCAGCCTCGGTGTTCTTGCCTGGTTTGGTCTGCACGGCGTGAAGCGTCGCTGGAGAACCACTTGGGGTTCGGCCGCAGTGACCGCTGCCCGGGTCTGAGACGTTAATGAGCCTGCAACTGAGCTTTGCCGAAGCGAGCGCCATCGGCCCACGCGCGGAAAACCAGGACGCCCTGCGCCTGGTCACGCCGTCCCCGGCGCTGGCGGCGAGCAAGGGTTTCTTGTTCGCCATCGCCGACGGGGTCAGCCAGTGCGCCGATGGCGGTCTCGCCGCCCGTTCGACCTTGCAGGCCCTGGCGCTGGACTATTACGCCACCCCGGAAACCTGGGGTGTTGCGCAGGCGCTGGATCGCCTGCTGTTGGCGCAAAATCGCTGGTTGCAGGCCAATGGCGGCGGGCAACCATTGCTCACCACGGTCAGTGCCCTGGTCATGCGTGGCCGGCGCTTTACCCTGGCCCACGTCGGCGATTGCCGGGTTTATCGCTGGCACGCCGACACCTTGCAACGGGTCAGCGAAGACCACGTCTGGGATCAGCCGGGCATGCAGCATGTGCTCAAACGTGCGCTGGGCCTCGATCAGCATCTGGTGCTGGATTTTCTCGACGGAGAATTGCGCCTCGATGAGAGCTTTGTGCTGCTCAGCGATGGCGTGTGGGCAGTCCTCGGCGACACCGCCATCGCCGCGATTCTGCGTGATCAGCCGGACCTTAACAGTGCGGCGCAGACCTTGGTCAGCGCCGCACACCTGGCCGGCAGCCAGGACAATGCCAGCGCCCTGTTGGTGCGGGTCGATGCCCTTGGTGAGACGAGCATTGGCGATGCGCTGATTCATTTGCAGCAATGGCCGCTGCCTCCGGCACTGAAACCGGGCCAGATGTTCGAGGGTTGGCAGGTCGACGGGATTCTCGGCCAGAGCCAGCAATCGCTGCTCTATCGGGTTCGCGACAGTCAGCAACACCCCTGGCTGCTGAAAACCTTGCCCGTTGCGTTGCGCGACGATCATCTGGCCGGGCAAGCCTTGCTGTCGGAAGAATGGTTTCTCAAACGCGTCGCCGGACGGCATTTTCCTGAAGTACATGCCGCCAGTCAGCGTCAGCATTTGTACTACGTGATGCGCGAATATTCCGGCTCTACTCTCGCCGCCCTTCACGAGCGCGTGGAGCAGCTACCGCTGGCCCAGTGGCAAGACTTGGCTGAACGCCTGCTGCGGGCCGTCGGCATGCTCCATCGACGGCAAATCCTGCACCGCGACATCAAACCGGAAAACCTGTTGCTGGGGGACGACGGCGAGTTGCGCCTGCTCGATTTCGGCCTCGCCTACTGCCCCGGCCTGTCTGAAGATCAACCGTCCGCCCTGCCTGGAACACCCAGCTATATCGCGCCGGAAGCCTTTCGCGGTGACCCGCCGTCCCAGCAACAGGATCTGTATGCGGTCGGTGTGACCTTGTATTTCCTGCTGACCGGGCATTATCCCTACGGCGAGATCGAAGCTTTCCAGCGCCCACGGTTTGGTGTCCCGATCAGCGCCAGTCGCTACCGCCCCGACGTACCGGAATGGATCGCGCAAAGCCTGGATCGTGCGGTTGCGGTGCAGCCGACCCAGCGCTTTGAAACCGCAGAAGAATGGTTGCTGGTGCTGGAGCAAGGCGAACGACGCAGCTTGAGCGTGCGCCCCAGACCGCTGCTGGAGCGTGAGCCGCTGAAAGTCTGGCGGACGTTGGCGCTGGGGTCGTTGCTGGTGAATCTGGTGCTGCTGTACTTGTTGTTTCATGGCTGAGTTTTCCACTGAACTCAAAAGATCGCAGCCTGCGTCAGCACTTACGGGTGCCCACGATCTCCTGCAGGTGCTGCCGAAGGCTGCGATCTTTTGATTTTCTGCTTCAAAACCGAGCGTCGCGCCTTGAACCGGTGCACAAAAACACCCTCCTCCCCTGTCGTGAACCCATAAATCGGGCCTTTGCGAGACTTGGCACAACCGCTGCATTACCTTTCTCAACTTACATAAAGCCCAGCCTTCAACGACGAAGGATGCGCTTCCCGAGAGAACGGGACCAGGACAAAGGCGTCCTCGCTAGTTAGCTAGCGGGACGCCTTTTTTTGTTTGCGCAAAATTTGTCGAGCACGACCTGAACGCCCTGATAAGGCGGGTCCGAGCTCCCGGAGAACCTGAATGAAAAAACTAAAACTGGTGATGATCGGCAACGGCATGGCCGGGGTTCGCACCCTGGAAGAATTGCTCAAGCTGAGCAATGAGCTGTACGACATCACCGTCTTCGGCGCCGAACCCCATACCAATTACAACCGTATCCTGCTCTCGCCCGTCCTGGCCGGCGAACAAACCTTCGAAGAGATCGTGCTCAACGATCTGGACTGGTACCTGGAAAACAACATCAAGCTGCTGCTCAACCGCAAGGTGGTGGAGATCGACCGGGTCAAGCGCCGGGTCATCGCCGAAGACGGCACCGAGGCCGAATACGATCGCTTGCTGATCGCGACCGGATCGACGCCGTTCATCCTGCCGATTCCCGGCAACACCTTGCAGGGCGTGATCGGCTACCGTGACATCGCCGACACCCAAGCGATGATCGACACCGCCAAGACTCACAAACATGCCGTGGTCATCGGCGGCGGCCTGCTCGGCCTTGAAGCCGCCAACGGCCTGATGCTGCGCGGCATGCACGTCACCGTGGTGCACATCGGCGAATGGCTGCTGGAGCGGCAACTGGACAAAACCAGCGGCCAGCTCCTGCAAACCGCGCTTGAAGGCCGCGGCCTGCACTTTCGCCTGAGCGAACAGACCCAGGCGTTGCACGATGCCGGCAATGGCCGGGTCGGCTCGGTGCAGTTCAAGAACGGCGACATCATCCCCGCCGACCTGGTGGTCATGGCCGCCGGCATTCGCCCGAGCACTGAACTGGCGGAAAAATCCGGCATCCCTTGCAGCCGCGGGATTCTGGTCAACGACACCATGCAAACCTACGACCCTCGGGTCTACGCCATCGGCGAATGCGCCAGTCATCGGGGCATCGCGTACGGGCTGGTCGCGCCGTTGTTCGAGCAAGCCAAAGTCTGCGCCAATCACCTCGCCCAACTGGGCTTCGCCACCTACAAGGGCTCGGTGACCTCGACGAAATTGAAAGTCACCGGCATCGACCTGTTTTCCGCCGGCGACTTCATGGGTGGTGAAGGCACCGAGACCATCACGCTCTCCGACCCGATCGGCGGGGTCTACAAAAAACTGGTGATCAAGGATGACGTGCTGGTCGGGGCCTGTCTGTACGGCGATACGGCAGATGGCGGTTGGTATTTCCGGCAGATCCGTGAGAACCATGCCATCGGCGAGATCCGCGATCATCTGATGTTCGGTGAAAACGCCTTGGGCGATGTAGGACATCAAGGCCAGGACAAAGCCATGAGCATGGCCGACACCGCCGAAGTCTGCGGCTGCAACGGCGTGTGCAAAGGCACCATCGTCAAGGCGATTCAGGAACACGGTCTGTTCAGTGTCGACGACGTGAAGAAACACACCAAGGCCGCCAGCTCCTGCGGCTCTTGTGCCGGCCTCGTCGAACAGATCCTGATCAACACCGTGGGCGGTGCCGCCGACGTCAAACCGAAAAGCGAAAAAGCCATCTGCGGGTGCAGCGACCTCAATCATGGGCAAATCCGCCAGGCTATCCGCGAACAGCATCTGCTGACCATCGCCGGCACCCTGAGCTACCTGAACTGGCGCACCCCGAACGGCTGCGCCACCTGCCGCCCCGCGCTCAACTACTACTTGATCTCGACCTGGCCGGGCGAAGCCAAGGACGATCCACAATCTCGCCTGATCAACGAACGGGCCCACGCCAACATTCAGAAAGACGGCACCTACTCTGTGGTCCCACGAATGTGGGGCGGCGTGACCAATCCTTCAGAACTGCGACGCATCGCCGATGTGGCCGACAAGTACAACGTGCCAATGGTCAAGGTCACTGGCGGGCAGCGCATCGACTTGCTGGGCATCAAGAAACAGGACCTGCCGGGCGTCTGGAAAGACCTGGACATGCCCTCCGGCCACGCCTACGGCAAATCCATCCGCACGGTGAAAACCTGCGTCGGCAGCGAGTTCTGCCGCTTCGGCACGCAGAACTCCACGCAACTGGGGATCGAGCTCGAACATGACCTGTTCAACATGTGGTCGCCGCACAAAGTGAAACTCGCCGTCTCCGGCTGCCCTCGCAACTGTTCGGAAGCGGGCATCAAGGATGTGGGAATTATCGGTGTGGATTCGGGCTGGGAGATGTACATCGGCGGCAACGGCGGGATCAAAACCGAAGTCGCGGAGTTTTTCGTCAAGCTCAAAACCGCCGAAGAAGTGCGCGAATACAACGGCGCGTTCCTGCAGCTGTACCGCGAAGAAGCCTTCTACCTCGAACGCACCGTGCACTACCTGCAACGGGTCGGCATGGAGCACATCAAGAAAGCCGTTCTGGAGGACCCGCAGCGCCGCAAAGCGTTGAATGAGCGTCTGCAATTTTCCCTGTCGTTCGAACAGGACCCGTGGAAAGAACGCCTGGAGCAACCCCTGCTGAAGAAAGAGTTTGAGGTCATCCCCGTGAAGAACCTGGAGGTGCAGGCATGAACTGGCTGGATATCTGCGCGCTGGAAGACATCAATGCCCTCGGCTCCCGGATCATCGCCGGCCCGAAAGGTGACATCGCGATTTTTCGTACAAGCGACGACGAAGTGTTCGCCCTCGACGACCGCTGTCCGCACAAGGGTGGGCCGCTGTCCCAAGGCCTGATCTATGGCAAACGCGTTGCCTGTCCGCTGCACAATTGGCAGATCGACCTGGAAACCGGCGAGGCCCAGGCCCCGGATATCGGCTGCGCTCATCATCATTCGGCAAGGGTCGAGAACGGCCGTGTGTTGCTGGCCCTGCGGGAAGCACGCTGATGAACAGCCAGATCACCGCCTCCACTTGCTGCTACTGCGGGGTTGGCTGCGGCGTGCTGATCGAGCATGACGGCGAGCGTATCCTCGGCGTCAGCGGCGATCCGGCCCACCCGGCCAACTTCGGCAAATTGTGCAGCAAAGGTTCGACCTTGCACCTGACCGGCGACCTGACCGCGCGCGCCTTGTACCCCGAGTTGCGCCTTGGCAAAGGCCTGGCCCGCAGCCGCACCGACTGGGACACCGCCCTCGATCACGCCGCTAGTGTATTCGCGCGAACCATCGCCGAACACGGCCCGGACAGCGTGGCGTTCTACATTTCCGGGCAGTTGCTGACAGAGGATTACTACGCCTTCAACAAACTGGCGCGAGCGCTGGTGGGCACCAACAACATCGACAGCAATTCACGCCTGTGCATGTCGTCGGCAGTGGTTGGCTACAAGCGCAGTCTTGGCGCCGATGCACCGCCCTGCAGCTACGAAGACCTGGAATTGAGCGACTGCGTGATGATCGTCGGCAGCAACATGGCCTACGCCCACCCGGTGCTGTTTCGTCGCCTGGAAGAAGCCAGATCCCGTCGCCCACAGATGAAAGTCATCGTCATCGACCCTCGTCGCACCGACACCTGCGATTTGGCTGACCTGCACCTGGCGATTCTTCCCGGGACCGATGTCGCTTTGTTCCATGGGATTTTGCACCTGCTGCTGTGGGAAGACTGGGTTGACCGCGACTTCATCAAGGCGCACACCGAAGGCCTGGGCGAGCTGAAAAGCCTGGTGCGTGATTACACGCCGCAGATGGTGTCGCAACTGTGCGGGATCAGCGTCGAGCAACTGCAGCAATGCGCTGAGTGGGTGGGCACCTCGAAGAGCTTTCTATCGTTGTGGTGCATGGGGCTGAACCAATCCACCGCCGGCAGCGCGAAGAACAGTGCGCTGATCAACCTGCACCTGGCCACCGGGCAAATCGGCCGCCCCGGTGCAGGACCGTTCTCCCTGACCGGTCAGCCCAATGCCATGGGTGGCCGGGAAACCGGCAGCCTGTCGAACCTGCTGCCGGGGCATCGCGAAGCGGCCAATGCCGAACATCGCGCGCAAGTGGCGTCCTACTGGGGGGTTGATCAGCTGCCGGCAAACACCGGGCTGACCGCGATCGAGTTGTTTGAGCAGGTTCGTAGCGGAACAATCAAAGCCCTGTGGATCGCTTGCACCAACCCTGCGCAATCGCTGCCGGACCAGACCGCCGTGCGCGCCGCACTGGAGGCCTGCCCGTTCGTAGTATTGCAGGAGGCTTTTCGCACCACCGAAACCGCCGCCTTCGCCGACCTGCTGTTGCCTGCCGCCAGCTGGGGTGAAAAGGACGGTACGGTGACCAACTCTGAACGGCGCATTTCCCACGTTCGCCGGGCCATCGTCGCACCGGGTGAAGCCCGTCCAGACTGGTCGATTACAGTCGATTTCGCACAACGCCTGGAGAAATACCTGCGCCCTGGGCAGAACAGCCTGTTCGCCTTTGAATCCCCTGCGCAGGTGTTCGATGAATACAAACAACTGACGCGAGGACGCGACCTCGATCTGTCCGGTATCAGCCATGCGCTGATCGATCGTCTCGGTCCGCAACAATGGCCTTTCCCCACGGGCGCCAGCGAAGGCACCGCTCGTCTGTACCTCGACGGCGTTTTCCCGACCGCCAGCGGGCGCGCGCAATTTGTGGCCGACCCGTATCGCGCTGCCAAGGAACAACGCGACGCACGTTTTCCGCTGACCCTTATCACCGGCCGTCTGCGTGACCAGTGGCATGGCATGAGCCGCACCGGCACTGCCGCGCAGCTCTTCGGTCATGTCAGCGAGGCCGTGCTGAGCCTGCACCCGGATGAACTGCGCCGGCATCGCCTGCAACCGGGTGATCTGATCAACGTCAAAAGCCGTCGCGGCTCGGTGATTGTGCCGGTCAGCAGCGATGACAGCGTGCGGCCTGGCCAGGCGTTTCTGCCGATGCATTTTGGTGACCGCTTTCTCAAGGGTGGCGTTAACACCCTCACCCTTCCCGCCTTCGATCCGCTGTCGAAACAACCGGAACTCAAACACAGCGGCGTGCGACTTGAGCCGGTGCAGTTGCCGTGGCAGCTATTCGCCCTGATCGAGGGCAATGTTCAACAGCATATTGAGACGCTACGACCGCTCTGTGAGGCGTTTTCCTACGCCAGCCTCAGCCTTATCGGCCGTGAGCGCCCGGCGTTGCTGATACGCGCTGCCAGCGCCGCAGCGCCCGATCCACAACTGCTGCGTGAAATCGATCAGTGCCTGGCGCTCAACGATGGTCCTGTTCTGGCCTATGACGATCCGCGGCGCGCCATTGGCAAACGGGTGCGAATCGAGAACGGTCGAATTACCGCCCTGCGCCTGGCCGGCGAAACACTCGCCCAACACTGGCTGCAAAACCTCTGGCTTGAAGGCCGCGCCGACGAACAACTGCGACGCTGGCTGCTGGCACCGCTAAGCGCGCCACCGGGCAACGCCGGCAATGCGTCAATCGATACAAAAACCCTGTGCAACTGCAAAAACGTCAGCCAAAGCGCCGTCTGCGCCGGTATCAGTCGCGGCCTGGACTTGCAGGGCCTGAAACAGACATTGGGCTGCGGCACGCAATGCGGCTCCTGCGTACCCGAAATCAAGCGCCTGCTGGCTGCCACTGCGCAGCCGATCGCCGTCATCTCGTGAGGAAAACACTATGAGCGCAAAAGTCTGGCTGGTGGGCGCGGGTCCCGGCGACCCTGAATTACTGACCCTCAAGGCTGTTCGAGCGTTGAGAGAAGCGGATGTTGTGCTGATCGACGATTTGGTCAATGACGCGGTGCTGGAGCATTGCCCCAGCGCGCGGATTATTCCTGTGGGTAAACGCGGCGGGTGTCGATCCACCCCTCAAGCGTTCATTCATCGCCTGATGCTGCGTTATGCCCGGCAGGGCAAGTGCGTGGTGCGGCTCAAAGGTGGCGATCCGTGCATCTTCGGTCGCGGCGGCGAGGAGGCGCAGTGGTTGCGCGAGCAGGGTGTCGACGTTGAGCTGGTCAACGGCATCACCGCCGGACTGGCCGGTGCCACGCAATGCGATATTTCGTTGACCCTGCGCGGCGTGGCGCGGGGTGTGACGCTTGTCACCGCCCACACCCAAGATGGCAGCCGCCTGAACTGGCAAGCCCTGGCCCAAGGCGGCACAACGCTGGTGATCTACATGGGGGTGGCGAAGTTGAGCGAGATCCGCGAGCAATTGCTGGCGGGAGGCATGGCGACGGATACGCCGGTGGCAATGATTGAAAACGCGTCCCTGCCACACCAACGGGAATGTCGCAGCGATCTGACCGCCATGGAACAGGCGGCCAGCGATTTTCAGCTCAAGAGCCCCGCCATTCTGGTGATCGGAGCAGTAGCAGCTCGCGCGACTTCGACTCTGTGGGAGCACAGCTTGCCAGCGATAACCGCCGATCAATCCGCCTGATTCAACCGCCCTTCACCAAATCGCAGACAAAGAAAAGCCCGGCCTAAGCCGGGCTTTTCTCAGAGCTGCGAGCTAATTACTTAGCTTGAGCTTCAACCTTCGCTTCTACGCGACGGTTTACAGCGCGACCAGCTTCAGTGGCGTTGTCAGCAACTGGGCGGGATTCGCCGTAGCCAACAGACTGAACGCGGGACGGCGAAACACCGTACTGGTTGGTCAGAACTTGTTTAACGGCGTTTGCACGACGCTCGGACAGTTTCTGGTTGTAAGCGTCAGGACCGACGGAGTCAGTGTGACCTTCAACAACAGTAGTGGTGGATGGGTACTGCTTCATGAAGTCAGCCAGGTTTTTGATGTCGCCGTAGCTGTTAGGCTTGACTACCGACTTGTTGAAGTCGAACTTCACGTCCAGCTCAACACGAACAACTTCAGCAACTGCCGGGCAGCCATCAGCGTCAACAGTTACGTTGGCTGGGGTGTTAGGGCACTTGTCAACGTTGTCGCACACGCCGTCGTTGTCGCTGTCGGTGCAGACTTCAGCTGGAGCTGCAACTGGAGCAGCAGCAGGCTTGCCGCCGCCACCGAAGTTCACGCCCAGACCTACAGTAGGGATGTAGTCCCACTTGCCGTTGTCCAGCTTGTAGTCAGCTTCTACGCCAGCACGAGCGTAAACGTTCTCGAGGAAGTAGTACTTAACGCCAGCGCCAGCAGTCAGGAAAGTCGACTGGTCACGACCGGTGTGGCCATCAGCGGCTACGTTGGTCATGCTGCCGTGCTTAACACCACCTTGAACGTAAGGACGCAGAGCGTCGCCAGCGTTGTTGAAGTGGTACTGAGCGTTCAGACCGAACTGATCGCCACGGATTTTCTGATTGCCAGTACCGTTGTTCGAACGGGTGTAATCATCTTTGTTGTAGGTAGCGTTCAACGACACGTCGTCGGTCAAAAAGTAACCGATGGAAGCGCCAGGAGTGTAGCCATCTTCAACGTTCTTAACGCTGTCGTTGTACTTTTTCCCGTAGTTGAGCTCGCCTTCAACTGCGCCTTGGCCTTGTGCCAGAGCGCCGAACGAAGTAGCGGCAATAAGAGTACCAATGGCCAAGCCCAAGGTGTTTTTCAGTTTCATCCGTTAAATCCCCATCTGGTGATTGTGAAGCAGTCCCGCAAACCGGGGGACAACTCGGCGGCAAGTCTATCAGAACTTGCCTACACGTAAGAGATATTTGCGCTGAACTAAGTTTCAGCAATGCCTGCAAATTTCTCACGCAATTTATCTAGAGCACGTTTGTAACGCATTTTTGTCGCACTCAAACCCATATGCATGATATCCGCGATCTCTTGAAATTCCAGCTCTGCGACAAAACGTAGCACCAGAATTTCACGGTCAATCGGGTTCACATACACCAGCCAGCGATCAAGTCCGCCCTTGTCCTCAGGTTTCGGCGCCTTCTCTTCAGACGCTTCCTCGAGGGGGTCCAGACTCAAAGCGTCCATCAAGCGACGCTTCCGCCTTTCCTTCCGATACTGTGTGATGCATTCGTTGTACGTGATGCTGTAGAGCCAGGTTTTGAACTTCGATTTCCCCTCAAAGTTCTTCAGGCCATACAGCACCTTCAACATCACTTCCTGACAGACATCGTCTGCGTCGCGATCGTTCCCTAGATATCGTGCGCAGACGTTAAATAATGTTCGCTGGTAACGCCGCATCAGTTCTTCATAGGCGCGGGTTACGTGAAACAGCTCGGTATGCGAGCGCGCGACCAACTCCTCATCAGAGAGCTCGCGGGGGTCGTAGCGCGTAGAGAGCGATTGAGCTTTATTCAAAACAAGTCGGGCCGACAGTCAGGTCAATGTCCGCCGCAGCCCTTACCGGGCACTTTGCGGCGGCATACATTAGCAGGGTTTGCCGGGTTAGCGGCTACTCACGTGCTGTTCCAGCAGTATCCGATTGGAGAGAGAGACCAGCTCGCCCTCATCGGTCAGCAACGTGGTTTTAACCGTGCCGATCTCCTCAATCTGACCTTCGACCTCGCCAACACGCACTTGTTGCCCAACCTGATACAACTCACGCACATAGATTCCCGCAAGAATCTGACCGGCAATTTCACGGCTTCCCAACCCCATGGCCAGCGCAACGGCCAGACCAACGGTAATCAATACGATCACAATCACATGGTTGAGCAGGTCAGTCTTGACCTCCAACTGGCTGATTGCAACTGAAATGCTGATGATGATCACAAGACCCTGGGCAATTCGTCCCAGGCCCGAAGCGTAATCCAGCCCTACGCCTTCCGCTGCGCCGCGAACCAGCCCATTGGCCAGTTGCGCCAGCAAGACCCCTACCAGCAGCACCAGCGCGGCGCCGAATACTTTCGGCAAATACAGCGCAAGCATATCCAGCGTAGCTGAAACTCGCTCAAGTCCAAGGGATTCTGCAGCAGAAACCAGGAAAATAAGCAAAACGAACCAATAAACGATCTTGCCAATCAGGGTCGAGATCGGCACTTGCAGGCCGGCCCGGGACAGCAGCTTGGTCAGACCGGTACCGCCCATCAGGCGATCAAGGCCCAGCTTGGCAAGCAGCTTGGACAGCAACGTGTCCAGCAGCTTCGCCACGACGAAACCCAGCAGCAGCACTACCAGCGCGCCGAACAGGTTCGGAATGAAGTTGGCAACCTTGGTCCATAACGCAGTCATTGCAGTGACGAGGCTCTGAGTCCAGAGATCAAGTTCCATATTCAATCAGCCTTATCAGCAGTGCGAGCGGTAGGTTTACGGTGACGGGAAACCGGCGAGATGTGCGCCGAGCCGTTGTTGACGGCAATCATCAGCGCGGGCAACCAGCGGCCCAGCAGGCTGAACAGATCACCAGCGCCGACCTGCCGGTTGGCGGTTTTCAGGACACGCCCCAGACACGCATCGTCGTCACGGGTGGACGGCGAAGCGTTCAGCATGTCACGCAAAGACTGTTCAAACGGATCGTGCATACGCACCTCTCGTGATGTCTGTGAAAGACGCGGCCAATTTTGCCCGGGTCACATGACTCATCCTCAGACCCAGCGCAAACGTCGGAATAACCACCACTGTCCGAGTGCCACCGTGACCATCATCAGGCAGGCAATCAGGAACCCATAAGGGTTGGACGAGAACGGAATTCCACCGACGTTTATGCCCAGCAGACCGGTCAGAAAACTCATCGGCAAAAAGATCCCGGTGATAATCCCGAAGCGATACATCGTGCGGTTCATGCGCACGCTCAAACGCCGGTCTTCAGTCTCGAGGACCAGCCCCACCCGCTCCCGGGTCAATTCCAGCTCCTCAAGATAGCGGGTCAGGCTGTTGTTCAATTCGTTCCAGTAATCGCCATCATCATCGACGAACCAGGGCAATTTGATCCGTGTCAGTTGCCCGAAAATATCGCGCTGCGGCGCAAGGAAACGTTTCAGTCCGGCAGCCCTGCGGCGGATCTGCAAAACGGCTCCGTGCTCGGGCGTATACCGTTCGTCGGCATCCAGTTTTTCTTCTTCCTCATCGACCACTTCCGAGAGGCAACTGACCAGATCCTGCACCTTGTTGGTCAGGTACTGAGCCATATAAAGGATGAGTTCAGAGGCGGTTTTCGGCCCTTTGCCGTCAGCGAGCTGAACCAGCAGTTCATCGGTCGCGCGCAATGGACGCAGGCGCAGGGAAATCACCCGCTGGGCGGATGCGAAAATACGCACAGACACCATGTCTTCCGGTTCCGCGCCAGGGTTCAGGTTCACCCCTCGCAGAAACAGCAACAGCTCGGAGTCAGGCAGAGGCAAAAGTCGAGGCCGGGTGTTTTCTTCAAGCAGCAGGTCACAGCTGAATTCACTCAAACCGCTGGATTTGCGTAGCCACGTCTGGGTTTGCGGGTGACTTCGATCCCAGTGCAACCACAGGCTTTCATGTGCCTGCAGTTGCAAATCGTCGAGTTCAGTCCGGGCTATCGCACGCGCACCGCCTTTACCGTCCAGCACCAGGGCATGCACCAGCCCCCACTGCGCGTTTTCTTCCTCGAACATCCTCACCCCTGGGTTGGAAAGCTTTATTCAGGCATTTTCAGCGGACTGGGCGAGATGATCACGCCATTGTTGTCCGCATAAATGTAGTGGCCGGGATGAAATGTCACGCCAGCGAAGGTGACGGCCACGTTGAGATCGCCGATGCCGCGCTTGTCGGTTTTCATCGGATGGCTGGCCAGGGCCTGGACCCCCAGGTCGGTTTGCGCGATGACGTCGACGTCGCGGATGCAGCCGTAGATCACCAGCCCTTCCCAACCGTTCTGCGCAGCTTTCTCGGCGATCATGTCACCCAGCAGCGCACGGCGCAGCGAACCGCCACCATCCACCACCAGCACCTTGCCATTGCCCTTGAGCTCGGCTTGTGCCTTGACCAGCGAGTTATCTTCGAAGCACTTGATGGTCACGATTTCGCCGCCGAACGAATCGCGGCCGCCAAAATTGCTGAACATCGGTTCCAGCACCTGCACCAGCTCTGGATAGGCATCGCACAAGTCAGGCGTGAGGTAATGGTTCATCGAGAAACTCCTGTAAAAAGGAAGACAATCGAGAGTGTCGCAAAGTGACCGGAACAGCTGAATGCGTCATATCTTAGCCGCAAGCCGATCAGAGCGAAATGCCCTTGTTAGAGCATCAGGCTCAGCTTGCTGTCGCCAGATGCGGCTTTTCACCCAGCAACGGTGTCTGTTGATCGGTCAGCCAGCGAGCCACCAATGGCCACACTTCGACCTGAGCGGCTTTGCTGACGAGCATCTCGACATGGCCGAAGTTATCGCCAAAGCCCTGCTCGCGCCCCAGGTTGATGAATTGCTTGTGCTCGGAACCGATCTGGTCGAACAGCTTGCGGCACGCCCACATTGGGTCCTGATGGTCGCTTGCGGCACTGACAGCCAGTACGGGCAACCGAACGTCGGCCAATCCCGCCCACCAATCCTTGTCGGCATCGCCAAAGCGCCCGAACAGGCCATACCAGCGCATGCTTTCCAGGGCCAGGCCAATGGGCTCGTCCTCCGGGCCGCGCTTGAGCCGTGAACCTGACAGTTGTGCAAAACGCTTGAGAATAAAGCGCCCGCTCCACTCCACCGGTGGAATTTTCAGTGGCCAGTAGGTGCGACTGACCTGCGTCCCGAAAAACGCCGCCGAGGCGACCACAGGCTCGCCGATATACTCGCCACCCAGCGCTGCCGCCAGGGTAATGCCACCCAACGAGTGACCGATCCAGTGCGGCACCTGGCCGCTTTGCTCGCGCACGAAGGCGCCAATGGCCGGCAAATCGTAACGGGCGTAGTCGCTGACACGGTTATTGCGGTAGTTCTGGTTACGCTGGGACAAGCCGTGGCCGCGCATTTCGGGAATCCACACATCGAATCCCAGACGCGTCAGATAGGCGCCCAGCCCTAGCCCCTTTGGCGAGAACCAGAACCGGCGATTGGAAAAGCTGCCGTGCAACAGGATGACCGGCACGCCACGCACCGTCGGCTCATCGGCCATGCCCAGACGCGTCACCGCCAGCTCGACGGTGCCATCAGGGCTGTTGCCCGGCTTCAAACGATAGACGTCTTCGCTCAGATCGCCGCGCCGCTCGGCGCTGATCAGGGCGACAGGAAATAGGTTGCTGCTGCTTTGCATAATGCTCTTGCACAAAAAAGGGCGGCGTCCAGAGGAGCCCGCCCTACTTAAAACTCTAAAAGGGCCGCTCCCATAGAGAGCAGCCCTTTCACTTACGCCATCAAGCCGACGCTTGACCTTCAGCCAGGAAGAACCAGGTTTCCAGCACGGAATCGGGGTTCAGCGAAACACTTTCGATGCCTTGTTCCATCAACCATTTAGCCAGGTCCGGGTGGTCCGAAGGACCCTGACCGCAAATGCCGATGTACTTGCCAGCCTTGTTGCAGGCCTGAATCGCGTTGGCCAGCAGCTTCTTGACCGCCGGGTTACGCTCGTCGAACAGGTGAGCAATGATCCCGGAGTCACGGTCCAGGCCCAGCGTCAGCTGAGTCAGGTCGTTGGAGCCGATGGAGAAGCCGTCGAAGAACTCGAGGAATTCTTCCGCCAGGATCGCGTTGGACGGCAGTTCGCACATCATGATGATGCGCAGGCCGTTCTCGCCGCGCTTCAGACCATTCTCTGCCAACAGGTCGATGACCTGGCTGGCTTCGCCCAGAGTACGGACGAATGGCACCATGATTTCAACGTTGGTCAGGCCCATCTCGTTGCGTACGCGCTTGAGGGCGCGGCATTCGAGTTCGAAGCAGTCACGGAACGATTCGCTGATGTAACGCGAGGCGCCACGGAAGCCCAGCATCGGGTTTTCTTCTTCCGGCTCGTAGAGCTTGCCGCCAATCAGGTTCGCGTATTCATTGGACTTGAAGTCCGACAGACGCACGATGACCTTTTTCGGGGTGAACGCAGCAGCCAGGGTGCTGATGCCTTCAACCAGCTTCTCGACATAGAAGCCGACCGGATCGTCGTAGCCGGCAATGCGCTTGTCGACGCTGTCCTTGATGTCCTGCGGCAAGCCGTCGTAGTTCAACAGCGCCTTAGGGTGAACACCGATCATGCGGTTGATGATGAACTCCAGGCGGGCCAGGCCCACACCAGCGTTCGGCAGCTGCGCGAAGTCGAAGGCGCGGTCCGGGTTGCCGACGTTCATCATGATCTTGAACGGCAGGTCCGGCATGGCATCAACGGAGTTTTTCTTGATGTCGAAGCCCAGTTCGCCTTCGAAGATGTAGCCGGTGTCGCCTTCTGCACAGGAGACGGTTACGCCCTGGCCTTCTTGCAACAGCTGGGTGGCGTTGCCGCAACCGACCACGGCCGGAATACCCAGTTCGCGAGCGATGATTGCCGCGTGGCAGGTACGACCGCCACGGTTGGTGACGATGGCACTGGCGCGCTTCATGACCGGTTCCCAGTCCGGGTCGGTCATGTCGGAAACCAGTACGTCGCCTGGCTGGACCTTGTCCATCTCGGACACGTCCTTGATGATGCGGACCTTGCCGGCGCCGATGCGCTGGCCGATGGCGCGACCTTCCACCAGCACGGTGCCGGTTTCTTTCAACAGGTAGCGTTCCATGACGTTGGCCTGGGTGCGGCTCTTCACGGTTTCAGGACGGGCCTGAACGATGTAGAGCTTGCCGTCGTCGCCGTCTTTGGCCCATTCGATGTCCATCGGGCACTTGTAGTGCTTCTCGATGATCATCGCTTGCTTGGCCAGTTCGCTGACTTCGGCGTCGGTCAGGCAGAAACGTGCGCGATCAGCTTTGTCCACGTCGATGGTCTTGACCGATTTACCGGCCGTGGCGACTTCGCCGTAGATCATCTTGATGGCTTTGCTGCCCAGGTTGCGACGCAGAATGGCCGGACGACCGGCTGCCAGCGTGCCTTTGTGGACGTAGAACTCATCCGGGTTCACCGCGCCTTGTACGACGGTCTCACCCAGGCCGTAGGCGCCGGTGATGAACACCACGTCACGGAAGCCCGATTCGGTATCGAGGGTGAACATCACGCCGGCAGTGCCGGTTTCGGAGCGGACCATGCGCTGCACGCCGGCCGACAGGGCTACCAGCTTGTGGTCGAAGCCCTGGTGGACGCGGTAGGAAATGGCGCGATCGTTAAACAGAGAGGCGAACACCTCTTTGGCGGCGCGAATGACGTTTTCAACGCCACGGATGTTCAGGAAGGTTTCCTGCTGACCGGCGAAGGAAGCGTCCGGCAGGTCTTCGGCGGTAGCGGAAGAGCGCACGGCCACGGCCATGTCAGGGTTGCCGGCCGACAGCGTGGCGAACGCGGTGCGGATCTCGGCGTTGAGCTTCTCCGGGAATTCGGCTTCCATGATCCATTGACGGATCTGGGCGCCGGTCCTGGCCAGGGCATTGACATCGTCGACGTCCAGGGCGTCGAGGGCGGCGTGGATCTGATCGTTCAGGCCGCTCAGTTCCAGAAAATCACGATAAGCCTGAGCTGTCGTGGCAAAGCCACCGGGCACCGATACACCGGCGCCTGCAAGGTTACTGATCATCTCGCCAAGGGATGCGTTCTTGCCCCCTACGTGCTCTACATCATGGACGCCGAGCTTATCGAGGGAAACTACGTACTCTACCAAGGTGATCTCTCCACTAACTGTGTTGGAAAAGCTCAGAAGCCGGCTGCTCGAGGGAGCGTTTGCCAGCTATATGGCCTGGACCTGGAAAATAAGTGAGAATGCGGGCCACTGGCGGCCGGCAAATCGCGCCTATCATATCCAAGATTCGTCACTAGCTTAAGGCCCAAGGTGCAAATGAAACGATCTGCTTTCTTTATTTCCGACGGTACCGGCATTACGGCCGAAACCCTCGGCCAAAGCCTCTTGGCGCAGTTCGAAAACATTACCTTCAGCAAATTCACGCGTCCGTACATCGACAACGTGGATAAAGCGCGGGCCATGGTACAACAAATCAACAAAGCCGCCGAAACCGACGGCTTCCGGCCGATCATCTTCGACACCATCGTCAATCAGGACATCCGTGAGATCCTTGCGACGTCCAATGGTTTCATGATCGACATTTTCTCGACCTTCCTGGCGCCTCTGGAACAGGAACTGACCGAGCATTCTTCCTACACCGTCGGCAAATCCCACTCCATTGGCACCAACTCCAATTACATGGAGCGTATCGAGGCGGTGAACTTCGCCCTCGACAACGATGACGGTGCCCGCACCCACTATTACGACAAGGCCGACTTGATACTAGTGGGCGTGTCGCGATGTGGTAAGACGCCGACGTGCCTGTACATGGCCATGCAATTTGGCATCCGCGCGGCCAACTACCCGCTGACCGAAGACGACATGGAACGCCTGCAACTGCCGGCCGCCCTGCGCGCCCACCAGCACAAACTGTTCGGCCTGACCATCGACCCGGACCGCCTCACCGCGATCCGCAACGAGCGCAAGCCCAACAGCCGCTATTCGAGCTATGCCCAGTGCGAATTCGAAGTGCGCGAGGTCGAAAACCTGTTCCGCCGCGAGAACATACCGAACATCAATTCCACGCATTTTTCGGTGGAAGAAATTTCCGCGAAAATCCTGGTGGAAAAAGGTGTCGAGCGGCGGTTCAAGTAGCTCTGCGGCACCCGTAAGGTCGCCTTCGCGAGCAAGGCCAGTTCCCACAGTCTGATCGAGTTCCCCCAGCTGGAATTTGATCGAATTGTGGGGCCGGCTTGCTCACGAAAAACGATTACGCAGTCTCGCTCAATGCCCGCGCCAACGCTTCAAATCCCGCCAGCAACAACCGGTCATCCCCCGAGGCATTACACACACTCACCCGAATACACTGCGGAACCGCCGCATGCCCTACCGCAAAAGCCTCGGCGGTGGCCACCAGGTAGTTGTTTTCCTTGAGCTCCGCCGCGATCTGCGACGCCCGCCACAACTCGGGCACTTCGATCCAGAAATGCGGGCTGTGGACATGGGTCTTGTAGGTCAGGCCTTCGAGCGTCGCGTTGACCAACGCCTTGCGCCGACGTATCTCGCTGATCTGCTCATTGAGCAACTGCATGGCGATACCGCTTTCGATCCAACAACTCGCCACTTCCATCGCCAACGGATTGGCCATCCAGCATGTTCCGCGAATCGCTGAACGCAGACGCCCAAGCGATGCAAGGGGCGCGTGCAGGAAACCCACGCGCAATCCGGCTGAAACGGCCTTGCTCAAACTGCCGATCAACACTGCACGCTCCGCAGCAAACGCACTCAGGGGCAGCGGCCGCTGGCGATCCAGCGACGCATGCGCTTCGTCTTCGAAGATCAGCAGATTGTGATGCCGACAGATCTCGGCGATTGCCTGACGTCGCGGGATCGACATCACCGCAGCGGTAGGGTTCTGGATCGTCGGCGTGCAGTACAACGCACAAACCCGGTGCTGACGACAAATGTCCTCCAGCGCCGAGGGCAACAATCCTTCATCGTCCATCGCGGCACCGATGAGTTTTATCCCGAGCTGGCGTGCGACGCTGATCAAACCCGGGTAGGACAGATGTTCGGTGACGACAGTGTCACCGGCCTTGAGCAAGCCCATCAGCGCGCACAACAGACCGTGCTGGCCACCGTTGACACACAGCACCTGCTCGGCATTTGGCTGAAAGGCTCCATGGCTCAGCCATTGCGCGCCGGCCTGCCGATGGCGGAGCAAGCCGCTTTCGGGGGTATAGCCGATCAACTGCTGCAATCTGCGGGAATCGCTAGCCAAGGCCTGCAGAGTCTGGCTCATGAACGCGCTTTCCTGGCCGGGAATCGGCTGATTGCGGCTCATGTCAAAACAGGTTGGCGGCTCATCGCTGACATTGCGAAAGCCCTTGTCCTGCGGCCGCTCCATCCCCCGCTGACGCACATAAGTGCCATCGCCTACACGGGCCACGACCAGGCCCACACGCTCCAGTTCGCCATACGCCCGGCTGATGGTGCCGATGGTCACACCCAGGCTGTCAGCCAACAATCGGTGGGGCGGCAGCTTCGACCCAGCGTCGATCACACCTTCAGCAATCGCCTGCTCCACCGCATCGGCGAGTCGCTTGTACTTCACCCCCACGCCGTTGGCGAGACCATCCCGCAGGATTGACACCATGGCAATACTTACTTTGACAGTCATTCGTTCCCCGAATAGCGTGCTGAAAACAGGCTCAATCAGGAATAGACCTTTTCTCAGATCAGGTCAATTTGCCAAAAAGGATCCAGGAAGATGTCCACCGCCGCCATCAGCACGCCGCCTAACGTTACCCGCCCCTGGCTGTCCGGGTTGATCACCAGCACGCTGTTTCTGATCGTGTGCCTGAGTTGGGGCACCACTTGGCTGGGGATCAAGATTGCAGTCGAAAGCGTGCCGCCCCTGACCGCCGCCGGGCTGCGCTTTCTGATTGCCTTTCCACTGTTTCTGAGTTTTGCCTTGTTGCGCAGGGAACCGCTGCTGTTTCCGCGACAAAGCCGCGGGTTCTTCGTATTCGTCACGCTGTCGTATTTCAGCCTGCCCTACTACTTGCTCAACTACGGCGAGATGCACGTGTCTTCCGGCCTGACTGCCCTGCTGTTCAGTTGCATGCCGGTGTTCATCCTGATTTTTTCCGCGCTGTTCCTGCGCGAACGCATCCGTGCCACTCAGGTGATCGGAATCGCGATAGGCTTTGCCAGCCTGTTCATGATCATCAAGCACCAGGGCCTGCACCTGGACCATGCCGAACTGTTAGGCGTCATGGCGATCCTGGTCTCCGCGATCATGCACGCCTTGTGCTACGTCATCACCAAACAGAAAGGCAGCGCCATCAGCATCATCACCTACAACACCCTGCCCATCGGCATCGCCGGATTGATGTTGCTGAGCGCTGGCCTGTGCTTTGAAACGCCGACGTTCGCCGCCATCACCCTACGCTCATGGAGCGCCCTGCTCTACCTCGGGCTGGTGGCGTCAGTGGGCGGTTTCATCGTGTATTTCCTGCTACTCAAGCGTCTGAGCCCGGTGCTGTTGTCGTTCGTGTTTATCATCTTCCCGGTGTTCGCGGTGATCCTCGGCGCCTGGTACGAAGGCACGGAAATCTCCCGCGACCTGATGCTGTACTTGGCGATCCTGCTCGGCGGATTTGCGATCACCAAGCTGCCGAACAAACGCTGAACCCCTTCCCCGGCTCTCAGCCTGCTCAACAACGAGTCCTGCCGGCGTGCCGTCGGTGCCCGGGATGCCGGTGCAGCATCAGTGCCGACCAGGGGCGGCTGGATTTCGAACTGCCGCAGATGAACCTCGAGCAAGCAGAACCGCCGGGCGATCCTGGGTTTCGAATGAACGTGTGCACGCATCCAAGATGAAAACTTCTTCACCCAAATCTGACACGCTCTTTACGCCTTTGTAACATTTGGAAATATACAATCCGCACAAGCTGCGCATCGGGTTCAAGATCCCCTGCGCCGGCCCTCCTGGCCTGATGAATTCACTGGGCCCGCAACAGCCACTTCCCCCCTTGAACCTGTAGAGCGAGCCCCCGCTCATTCTCGGTGGGTCGTGCAGGCAGAAGCTACGCTCAGACTGCCGCGCCCTACTTGGAAACCGCTGGAATCACTGTTTATGAAGAGAGTGTTCCGTCACTACATCCCGGCCTCGACCCGGCGCATGCTCCCCAATCGCTGGGACTTGATCGCCATGCCGCTGGTGATCGGCTTTTTGCTGTTTTTCTCGATCGGTGCGCGGGAAACCTGGGCGCCGATTGCAACCCTGCAGAGCTCAGTGGTCTCCCTGGACCCCGCCAATCTGCCCGAATACGCCATGCGCACCATCCTGCGTATGCTTGCGGCGATGGTCGCGGCCCTGCTGTTTACCCTGCTCTACGGCACATTGGCCGCAAAAAGCCGACGCGCCGAAAAACTGCTGGTGCCCGTGCTCGACATCCTGCAATCGGTGCCAGTACTGGGCTATATCTCCTTTACCGTCACCTTCTTTCTGCTGTTGTTTCCCGGTCGGGTGCTGGGAGCGGAGTTCGCGGCGATTTTTGCCATTTTCACCAGCCAGGCCTGGAACATGACCTTCAGTTTCTACCAGTCCCTGCGGATGTTGCCGCGGGACCTGGTGGAAGTGTCGACCAACCTGCAACTGTCCGGCTGGCAAAAATTCTGGAAGCTTGACGTGCCCTTCGCCATGCCCGGATTGATCTGGAACATGATGATGAGCATGTCCGGCGGCTGGTTCTTCGTGGTGGCGTCCGAAGCGATCACCGTCGGCGACCAGACCATCACCCTGCCGGGGATCGGTTCGTACCTCGCCCTGGCGATCGCGCAACAGGACATGCACGCAGTGGGCTACGTCATCCTGACCATGATCGTGGTCATCCTGATCTACGACCAGTTCCTGTTCCGTCCGCTGGTGGCCTGGGCCGATAAATTCCGCATGGAGAACACCGCCTCGCAGACCGCCGCGCCCGAGTCGTGGGTGCTCAAGCTGATCCAGCGTACCCGGATGATCCAGCGCATATTGCGCCCCTTCGCCCGCATCATCAGCCGCCTGGGCAACATGCGCCTGAACCTGCCGCGCTCGGCGCGCAAAGCCCTCTCCTCGGAAAGCCCGGCCACGGCGAAGACAATTGACTGGATCTGGGGCTCGCTGATCGCAGTGCTGACGGCTTATGCGCTGTACCACATCGTGCTGTATGTCGGCACCGAGGTGACCCTCGGCGAGGTTGGCCATGTATTTCTGATGGGGTTCTTCACGCTGCTGCGCGTGGCCGGGCTGATCTTCATCGCCTCGCTGATCTGGGTCCCCCTGGGCGTAATGATCGGCCTGCGACCGGCGCTGGCGGAAAAGATCCAGCCATTGGCCCAGTTTCTCGCCGCCTTCCCGGCGAACCTGCTGTTCCCGGTGTTTGTCATCGTGATCCTGCGCTACCAGTTGAACCCCGACATCTGGCTCAGTCCGCTGATCGTGCTCGGCACCCAGTGGTACATCCTGTTCAACGTGATCGCCGGGGCCAGTGCGTTCCCCAATGACTACAAGGAAGCCGCCACCAACTTTCGCATTCGCGGCTGGCTGTGGTGGCGCAAGGTCATGCTGCCGGGCATCTTCCCCTACTACGTGACCGGCGCCATCACCGCGTCGGGCGGCGCGTGGAACGCCAGCATCGTCTCCGAATTCGTATCCTGGGGGCAGGAAAAAGTCGTCGCCCACGGCCTCGGCGCCTATATCGCCGAAACCACGGCAGCGGGCGACTTTCCGAAAATCACCCTGGGGGTGGTGGTGATGTCGTTCTTCGTCGTGGCCTTCAATCGCTTGGTCTGGCGGCCGATGTACGCCATGGCCGAAAACAAACTGCGCCTCAACTGACCGGATTCGCTGTGATGAATACCTATACCGAAAACGCGTCCACCCGCCCCGAAATCTACTCGCTCAGTGACGTCAACCGGGTGTTTGGCAAGGGCAAGGAGGAGCTGCAAGTGCTCAGCGGGGTCGATCTGACCCTGCGCGAAGGCGAGATCGTCGGCATGCTGGGCCGCTCCGGCTCAGGCAAGTCCACGTTGCTGCGGATCATTGCCGGCCTGATCGAACCTTCGTCGGGCGAAGTCCTGTACAACGGCAAACCGCTCGACGGGCCGGCCGAAGGCGTAGCCATGGTGTTCCAGACCTTCGCCCTGTTTCCTTGGCTGACCGTGCTGGAAAACGTCGAGGCTGGCCTGCAAGCCTTGCAGGTCGAACGCAAGGCTGCACGCAAGCGTGCCTTGGCGGCAATCGACCTGATCGGCCTCGACGGTTTCGAAAACGCCTACCCTCGCGAGCTGTCCGGTGGCATGCGTCAGCGCGTGGGCTTCGCTCGTGCCTTGGTGGTCAACCCGACCCTGTTGTTGATGGACGAACCCTTCTCGGCGCTCGACGTGTTGACCGCCGAAACCCTGAGGACGGATCTGCTGGATCTGTGGAGCGGCAAGCAACTGCCGATCAAATCGATCCTGATCGTGACCCACAACATCGAAGAAGCGGTGCTGATGTGCGACCGCATTCTGGTGTTGTCGTCCAACCCCGGGCGGGTGGTGGCGGAAATCAAAGTACCGTTCGCCCATCCACGCAATCGTCTGGATCCGGCCTTCCGGCAGATGGTCGATGACATTTATGCGCAAATGACCGATCGCCGAACCGCCGATGCCATCACCGGCAAGCCCGAACTGAAAATGAGCAGCCCGCTGCCGGAAGTGTCCACCAACCTGATGGCCGGTTTGATCGAAACCCTGGCGGCCGAGCCGTACAACGGCCACGCCGGCCTGCCCACCGTCGCCGAGCGACGCCTGTTGGAAGTCGACGATCTGTTTCCGGTGGCCGAGATGCTGGAACACCTTGGGTTCGCCGAACTGAAGGGCGCCGATATCACCCTGACCGACGCTGGAAAACTGTTCGCCGACTACGGCACCCAGGAGCGCAAAACCCAGTTTGCCGAACACCTGATCCGCCACGTGCCGCTGGCGGCGCGCATCCGTCAGGTGTTGCTGGAACGCAATGGCCACCGGGCACCGCGTGTGCGCTTCGAGCAGGAACTGCAGGATTCACTGACCGAAGCGTTCGTGGAAAAAACCCTGGAAGTGGTGATCGCCTGGGGTCGTTACGCCGAGATTTTCTCCTACGACGACCACACCGAAACCTTTAGCCTGGAGGATGTCGAGGGCAGCCAATAGCCCGCGACACCTCAGGCGTCGCCCCTAGATCACGAACAGATCGACAAAGCGATTCACCGGCATGGCTTCAAGCGTTTGCTGATCCTTGCACAAGGCCAGGATCTCGGCGCTGCGCTGGCCGGTGAACCGCGTCACCAGGTTCGCCCTGAACTTGTCTTCCAGCAATGGAATACCTTCGGCGCGGCGACGGCGATGGCCAATGGGGTACTCGACCACCACGTTCTCGGTGCTTGAACCGTCCTTGAAGAACACCTGAATCGCGTTGGCGATGGAACGCTTGTCGGCTTCCAGATACTCACGGGTGAAGCGCGGGTCTTCGACGATGACCATTTTCTCGCGCAGCACGTCGATGATCGGGTGCGCGGCGTGGAAGTCATCTTCGTACTGTTCGGCCACCAGATTACCGAAGGCCAACGGCACGGCGGTCATGTATTGGAGGCAGTGGTCGCGGTCCGCCGCATTCGCCAATGGACCGACCTTGGAGATGATGCGGATCGCCGACTCGTGGGTGGTGAGGACTATTTTGTCGATGTCATGCAGACGATTTCTAACCTGTGGATGCAAGGTCACTGCCGCTTCGCACGCGGTTTGCGCGTGGAATTCAGCCGGGAAACTGATCTTGAACAACACGTTTTCCATCACGTAGCTGCCATACGGGCGGAAGAAACTGAACGCGCGCTTGTCTTCGGGCTTGAGCGCCAGGTCGTTGTTGGTGTGGCTGAACAGCACGTCGTAGAAGCCCCACTGCCTGGCGGTCAGCACGCCGGGGATGCCCATTTCGCCGCGCATGGCGATGTCCGCCAGACGCACGCCACGGCTGGAGGCATCGCCTGCAGCCCAGGATTTGCGCGACCCGGCATTCGGCGCATGGCGATAAGTGCGCAGCGCCTGGCCATCGGCAAAAGCGTGGGACAGCGCCGACAGCAATTGCTCGCGATGGGCCCCCATGAGCTTGGCCGTGACCGCCGTGGAGGCGACTTTCACCAGCAACACGTGATCAAGGCCTACACGGTTGAACGAATTTTCCAGGGCAATCACGCCTTGAATCTCGTGGGCCATGATCATCGCTTCGAGCACTGCACGCATCGTCAGCGGCGCATCGCCATTGGCCAGGCGTTTTTGCGACAGGTGATCCGCCACGGCGAGAATGCCGCCGAGGTTATCCGACGGATGCCCCCACTCAGCGGCGAGCCAGGTGTCGTTGTAATCGAGCCAACGGACGATGCAGCCAATGTCCCACGCGGCCTTGACGGGATCGAGACGGTAATTCGTACCAGGTACCCGGGCGCCGAACGGAACGACGGTGCCTTCGACGATAGGGCCCAGGTGCTTGGTGCATTCGGGGAAGCGCAGGGCCAGCAGGCCGCAGCCGAGGGTGTCCATCAGGCAGTTGCGGGCTGTGTCCAGGGCTTCACTGGATTCGATGTTGTAGCTGAGGACGTAGTCCGCGATGTCCTGCAGAACGGTGTCGTAGTCGGGGCGATTGTTCAGGTCGACGTTGGCGCTCATGTTCGATTCACTCGGTTAGTGCTTCGTTGATGGGACCTCGGTTCAGGGCAATCTCAGCGGGTTACTGCTTTCTTATTTTGGAATACGGTCAACTGTGGGAGCGAGCTTGCTCGCGATGGCGGTGTGTCAGGCAACATCGATGTTGAATGTTGTGGCCTCATCGCGAGCAAGCTCGCTCCCACGGTGGTTGGTGTTTATTTCTGGATCGGGATTAGAAAGAATCTCCAGGGATACGAACATAACCTTCCATCAACACCCGCGCACTGCGGCTCATGATGGCTTTGTTCACGGTCCATTCGCCGTTCACCTGGCTGGCCTCGGCGCCGACACGCAACGTGCCGGACGGATGCCCGAAGCGCACCGCATTGCGTTCGATGCCGCCCGCCGCGAGGTTCACCAGGGTGCCGGAAATCGCGGCCGCCGTGCCGATGGCCACCGCAGCGGTGCCCATCATCGCGTGGTGCAATTTGCCCATCGACAGCGCGCGCACCAGCAGGTCGACATCTCCCGCCGCAATCGCCTTGCCACTGGACGCCACGTAGTCCGCAGGCTTGGCCACAAAGGCAACCTTGGGTGTGTGCTGACGTTTGGCCGCTTCGTCCAGGTCCTTGATCAGACCCATGCGCAACGCGCCATAAGCGCGAATGGTCTCGAACATCGCCAAGGCTTTCGGATCGCTGTTGATCGCGCCCTGCAACTCGGTGCCCTTGTAACCGATGTCCTCGGCATTGACGAAAATCGTCGGAATGCCGGCGTTGATCATGGTCGCCTTGAAGGTCCCGACGCCGGGCACTTCCAGGTCATCCACCAGATTGCCGGTGGGGAACATCGAACCACCGCCGCCCTCTTCTTCCGCCGCCGGGTCCATGAATTCGACTTGCACTTCGGCGGCTGGAAAGGTCACGCCATCGAGTTCGAAATCGCCGGTTTCCTGCACTTCACCGTTGGTGATCGGCACGTGGGCGATGATGGTCTTGCCGATGTTGGCCTGCCACACGCGCACCACGGCAATGCCGTTGTGCGGAATGCGGCTGGCGTCCACCAGACCGTTGCTGATGGCGAACGAACCGACGGCTGCCGACAGGTTGCCGCAGTTGCCGCTCCAGTCGACGAAAGGTTTATCGATGGAGACTTGACCGAACAGGTAATCAACATCGTGATCGGCCTTGATGCTCTTCGACAGGATCACGGTTTTGCTGGTGCTGGACGTCGCGCCGCCCATGCCGTCGATTTGCTTGTCGTACGGATCGGGGCTGCCGATCACGCGCAACAACAGCGCATCGCGCGCCGGGCCGGGAATCTGTGCCGCTTCGGGCAGGTCTTTGAGGCTGAAAAACACGCCTTTACTGGTGCCGCCACGCATGTAGGTAGCGGGAATCTTGATCTGGGGTGCGTGAGCCATGTGTGCTCCTTCAAAGCGGGCAAGGGACGTGTAATCCCCTGCCCGCACAGCCTGTTTTAGACGGCGACCGCCGATTCTTCGAGGAAGTCCTGGGCAAAGCGTTGCAACACGCCGCCGGCTTCATAGATCGACACTTCTTCGGCGGTGTCGAGGCGGCAGGTCACCGGCACTTCGACGCGTTCGCCGTTGAGGCGGTTGATCACCAGCGTCAGCTGCGCACGCGGGGTACGGTCGCCGATCACGTCGTAGGTTTCGCTACCGTCGATGCCCAATGTGTGACGATCAGTGCCCGGCAGGAACTCCAGCGGCAACACGCCCATGCCCACCAGGTTGGTGCGGTGAATGCGCTCGAAACCTTCCGCGGCAATCGCCTCCACACCGGCCAGGCGTACGCCCTTGGCCGCCCAGTCGCGGGACGAACCCTGACCGTAGTCGGCGCCGGCAATGATGATCAGCGGCTGCTTGCGTTCCATGTAGGTTTCGATGGCTTCCCACATGCGCATCACTTGGCCTTCTGGCTCGACGCGGGCCAGCGAACCCTGTTTGACCTTGCCGTTTTCCTTGACCATTTCGTTGAACAGTTTCGGGTTGGCAAAGGTGGCGCGCTGCGCCGTCAAATGGTCACCGCGGTGGGTCGCGTAAGAGTTGAAGTCCTCTTCCGGCAGGCCCATTTTCGCCAGGTATTCACCGGCGGCGCTGTCGAGCATGATCGCGTTCGACGGCGACAGGTGATCGGTGGTGATGTTGTCCGGCAGCACCGCCAGCGGGCGCATGCCCTTGAGCGGACGCGCCCCGGCCAGCGCACCTTCCCAATACGGCGGACGGCGGATGTAGGTGCTCATCTCGCGCCACTCGTACAGCGGCGTCACTTTCGGGCCGGTGTCTTCGTGGATGGCGAACATCGGAATGTAGACCTGGCGGAATTGCTCCGGCTTGACCGAAGCTTTTACCACTGCGTCGATTTCTTCGTCGCTTGGCCAGATGTCTTTCAGACGGATTTCCTTGCCGTCGGCATCCAGCCCCAGCACATCTTTTTCGATGTCGAAGCGGATGGTCCCGGCGATGGCGTAAGCAACCACCAATGGCGGCGACGCCAGGAATGCATTCTTCGCGTATGGGTGAATCCGTCCGTCGAAGTTACGGTTACCGGACAACACAGCCGTGGCGTACAGGTCGCGGTCGATGATTTCTTGCTGGATCACCGGATCCAGCGCACCGGACATGCCGTTGCAAGTGGTGCAGGCGAAAGCCACGACGCCGAAGCCCAGTTGCTCCAGTTCAGTGGTCAGGCCGGCTTCGTCCAGGTACAGCGCGACGGTTTTCGAGCCCGGTGCCAAGGACGATTTGACCCACGGCTTGCGGGTCAGACCGAGCTTGTTGGCATTGCGCGCCAACAGGCCCGCGGCGATCACGTTGCGTGGGTTACTGGTGTTGGTGCAACTGGTGATGGCGGCGATGATCACCGCGCCGTCCGGCATCTGGCCCGGCACGTCATCCCACTGGCCGGAAATGCCTTTGGCAGCCAGATCCGATACCGCAACGCGGGCGTGCGGGTTGCTCGGGCCGGCCATGTTGCGCACTACCGAGGACAGGTTGAAGGTCAAGCCGCGCTCATATTGCGCACCTTTCAGGCTGTCAGCCCACAGGCCGGTGGTCTTGGCGTAGTTTTCGACCAACTGCACCTGCTCGTCTTCACGGCCGGTGAGCTTGAGGTAGTCGATGGTCTGCTGGTCGATGTAGAACATCGCCGCCGTGGCGCCGTATTCCGGGGCCATGTTGGAAATGGTCGCGCGGTCGCCGAGGGTCAGCGCGGAAGCGCCTTCGCCGAAGAACTCCAGCCATGCACCGACGACTTTCTGCTGACGCAGGAATTCGGTCAGGGCCAGCACCATGTCGGTGGCGGTGATGCCCGGTTGCAGCTTGCCGGTCAGTTCGACGCCGACGCTTTCCGGCAGACGCATCCACGAGGCGCGTCCAAGCATCACGCTTTCCGCTTCCAGACCACCGACGCCGATGGCAATCACGCCCAGCGCATCGACGTGCGGGGTGTGGCTGTCGGTGCCGACGCAGGTGTCGGGGAACGCCACGCCGTCACGCACCTGGATCACTGGAGACATTTTCTCCAGGTTGATCTGGTGCATGATCCCGTTGCCTGGCGGAATCACGTCAACGTTCTTGAACGCCTTCTTGGTCCAGTTGATGAAGTGGAAACGGTCTTCGTTGCGACGGTCTTCGATGGCGCGGTTCTTCTCGAACGCCTCCGGATCGAAGCCACCACGCTCGACGGCCAGGGAGTGGTCGACGATCAGTTGCGTCGGCACCACCGGGTTCACTTGCGCCGGATCGCCACCTTGCAGGGCAATGGCGTCACGCAGGCCGGCGAGGTCGACCAGCGCGGTCTGGCCGAGAATGTCGTGGCAGACCACGCGCGCCGGGAACCACGGGAAGTCGAGGTCGCGTTTGCGCTCGATGAATTGCTTCAGGGAATCGGTGAGCGTGGCCGGGTCGCAGCGACGCACCAGGTTTTCCGCCAGCACGCGGGAGGTGTACGGCAGAGTGTCGTAGGCGCCGGGCTGGATGGCTTCGACAGCCGCACGGACGTCGAAGTAATCCAGATGGCTGCCGGGCAGCGGTTTACGGAATTCAGTGTTCATCGTCAGGACTCGGTCACGGTGATTACAAAAGGTGGGGCCTGGCACCGGGCTTGAAGTTCATACCGCCCTTTGTAGGAGTGAGCCTGCTCGCGATAGCGATGTAACTGGCGACATTGATGTTGAATGTCAGTCCGTCATCGCGAGCAGGCTCGCTCCCACAGGGTTTCCGGTTCCTTCAGTTGCCAGCGTCAGTGCCCACCATTCAGCGTTGTTCGATTGGCACGAACTTGCGCTGTTCGACGCCGACGTACTCGGCGCTCGGGCGGATGATGCGGTTGTTGGCACGTTGTTCGAACACATGGGCGGCCCAGCCGGTCAGGCGCGAGCAGACGAAAATCGGCGTGAACAACTTGGTCGGAATGCCCATGAAGTGGTACGTCGACGCATGGTAGAAGTCAGCGTTCGGGAACAGTTTCTTCTGCTCCCACATGGTCTTGTCGATGGCTTCGGAAACCGGGAACAACACGGTGTCGCCCACTTCTTCAGCAAGTTTTTTCGACCAGCCCTTGATCACCTCGTTGCGCGGATCGTTGTCCTTATAGATCGCGTGGCCGAAGCCCATGATCTTGTCTTTGCGCTCGAGCATGCCGAGGGTGCCTTTGATCGCCTCTTCCGGCGACTTGAAGCGCTCGATCATTTCCATTGCCGCTTCATTGGCGCCGCCGTGCAGCGGACCGCGCAGCGAACCGATGGCGGCGGTGATGCAGGAGAACATGTCCGACAGCGTCGAGGCACATACCCGCGCGGTGAAGGTCGAGGCGTTGAATTCATGCTCCGCGTAGAGGATCAGCGAAACGTTCATCACCTTGACGTGCAACTCGCTCGGCTTCTTGTCGTGCAGCAAGTGCAGGAAGTGGCCGCCGATGGACGGTTCGTCGCTCACGCAGCTGATGCGCTTGCCGTTGTGGCTGAAGCGATACCAGTAGCACATGATCGCCGGGAACGCGGCCAGCAGGCGGTCGGTCACGTCGTGCTGCTCGGAGAAGTCTTTCTCCGGCTCGATGTTGCCCAGGAACGAGCAACCGGTGCGCATCACGTCCATCGGGTGGGCGTCGGCAGGGATGCGTTCCAGCACTTCCTTGAGCGCTTGCGGCAGGTCGCGCAGCTTGCCCAGTTTGTTGATATAGGCGGCAAGTTGCGCCTGGGTCGGCAGTTCGCCGTACAGCAGCAGGTAGGCCACTTCTTCGAATTGCGCGTCAGCCGCCAATTCGCGAACGTCGTAGCCGCGATAGGTCAGGCCTGCGCCCGACTGGCCCACGGTGGACAGAGCGGTTTGCCCGGCAACCTGGCCACGGAGCCCGGCGCCACTGAGTACTTTTGCTTCGGCCATTGCTGTCTCCAGTTTTTGAATTTGTTAGGGAATCGGCAAGTTGTTGAGTGCTGCCTTACTTCTTCGCCGCAAACAACGCATCGAGCTTCTGCTCGAAGGTGTGATAGTCGATGCGATCGTAAAGCTCCATGCGAGTCTGCATGGTGTCGATGACGTTCTGTTGCGTGCCGTCGCGGCGGATCGCGGTGTAGACGTTTTCCGCGGCTTTGTTCATCGCACGGAAGGCCGACAGCGGGTACAGCACCAGCGACACGTCGGCAGCGGCGAGTTGCTCGGTGGTGTACAGCGGCGTTGCGCCGAATTCGGTGATGTTGGCCAGGATCGGCGCTTTCACGCGGCTGGCGAACAGCTTGTACATGTCCAGTTCAGTGATGGCTTCCGGGAAGATCATGTCGGCGCCGGCCTCGATGCACGCGGCGGCGCGATCCAGGGCGGACTCCAGGCCTTCGACCGCCAGGGCGTCGGTGCGGGCCATGATCACGAAGCTGTCATCGGTACGCGCATCGACGGCCGCCTTGATACGGTCGACCATTTCCTGCAGGGACACGATTTCTTTATTAGGGCGGTGACCGCAGCGCTTGGCGCCGACCTGGTCTTCGATGTGAATCGCCGCCGCGCCGAACTTGATCATCGACTTGACGGTGCGCGCAACGTTGAACGCCGAGGAACCGAAACCGGTGTCCACGTCCACCAACAGTGGCAGGTCGCAGACGTCGGTGATGCGACGCACGTCGGTCAGCACGTCATCCAGGCCGGTGATGCCCAGGTCCGGCACGCCGAGGGAGCCGGCAGCCACCCCGCCACCCGACAGGTAAATCGCCTTGAAACCGGCGCGCTTGGCCAGCAATGCGTGGTTGGCGTTGATCGCGCCGACCACTTGCAGAGGATGTTCGCTGGCGACCGCATCGCGGAAACGCTGGCCTGGAGTGCTCTTGTTGGAACTCATGACTCACCTCGTTCTGTGGCTGTCTGGTGTGCGCCGTCCTGGTAATGACGGGCGATATTGCGTTTGGAGGCGCCGATGTGACGGCGCATCAACAACTCGGCCAGCTCACCGTCACGGTCGGCGATGGCGTCGAGAATTCGATGGTGTTCGGCAAAGGCCTGATGCGGGCGATTGGGCGTGGTAGAAAACTGGATGCGGTACATGCGCACCAGTTGATAAAGCTCGCCGCAGAGCATTTGTGTCAGGGTGCGGTTGCCGCTGCCTTGGATGATCCGGTAATGGAAGTCGAAGTCGCCTTCTTGCTGGTAGTAGCCACGGCCCGCCTGAAACGCCTCATCGCGCTCATGGGTTTCGAGGACCCGGCGCAGCTCGTCGATTTCTTCGAGGGTCATGCGCTCGGCCGCCAGTCGACAGGCCATGCCTTCGAGGGATTCGCGAATTTCGTAGAGCTCCAGCAGCTCGGCATGGCTCAGTGAAACCACCCGCGCCCCGACGTGCGGCACCCGCACCAGCAGGCGCTGGCCTTCGAGACGGTGGATCGCCTCGCGCAGCGGCCCACGGCTGATGCCGTAAGTGCGCGCCAGTTCCGGCTCGGAGATCTTGCTGCCCGGGGCGATCTCGCCTTTGACGATGGCCGCCTGAATGCGGCGGAAGACGTTTTCGGAAAGCGTCTCCGAATCGTCTTGGGCAATGACCGGGGGATCGAGTTGATCCAGCATATTGTCGACACCTTGAAAGCTAGTGACGCAAAAACTAGCTAAAACAGGCGCCACAGTCAAAGGATAAATAGATATTGTCGACAATCGTCTAATAACCGACTGCACCATAACGAAGCAGCACCACTGTTTATAGCCGTCCGCCAGCGCTGGCGCCATAAAACGGCCGTGCTAGAATGCCGGCCGCATTTGTCTGTGACATCTGCACTGCTTGTCATAAATAGCTGATAGGCATACGAGGGAGCTTGCGCAGCGATGCCAGGGCCTTGATCGATACACGGACCGCTGCGCACCAGGATTTATGAGACTCAAGCCCTTCCCGACATTCCTTTATCTTCTTTGCCTGCCCGGTTTCGCCGCGGCGGGGGAAAAGACCGTGTACGGTCTCAATGAGTACGCATCTCTCGATGGCATCGACCTGGAAGTCGCCGCCAAACTCGACACCGGGGCGAAAACCGCTTCTCTGAGTGCCCGCGACATCAAACGTTTCAAGCGTAACGGCGAGTCCTGGGTGCGTTTCTACCTGGCCATCGACGCCGCCCATTCGCACCCGATCGAACGGCCATTGGCCCGGGTCAGCAAAATCAAGCGGCGGGCCGGTGACTACGACCCGGAAGAAGGCAAGAAGTACACGGCCCGTCCGGTGATCGAGCTGGATATCTGCATGGGTTCGGCTTTGCGCAGCATCGAAGTGAACTTGACCGACAGAAGCGCCTTCCAATACCCGCTCCTGATCGGCTCCGAAGCACTCAAGCGCTTCGATGCGCTGGTCGACCCCAGTCTTAAATACGCTGCTGGCAAACCCGCCTGCGCCACCGACGCTCATACGGCAGAGTAATTCCAATGCGCTCTCTTACCCTCCATCTGAAATTGCTGATCGCCATCCTGGTGGTCCTGGGCATTTCAGTTACGGCCTATCAGATCTTCGTGCTCGGCATTCCCGTGACCGAAGACGCCACGGACGACTTGTGGAACATCGACGCCAAGGTCGAGTTCGTCGCCAGTGCCAAAGACCCGGTCAAGATCCAGATGTTCGTGCCACCGCTGAGCCGTGATTACGTCAGCCTGAATGAGAGCTTCATTTCCAATAACTATGGCGTTGCCGTAAACCGTGTCGATGGCAACCGCAAGGTCACCTGGTCGGCGCGTCGGGCCAAAGGCAACCAGACCCTGTATTACCGGCTGGTGTTGACCAAGCGCTACACCGGCGAAAAATCCAAGGTCAAAGGCCCGACCTTCCGCGACAGCATTGCCGTCGAAGGCGCGGAAAAAGTCGCCGCCGAAGCCCTGCTCGCACCGATCCGCCAACACTCGGCTGACGTCGAAACCTTCGTTGGCGAAGCGATCAAGCGTGTCAACAATCTCAGCGACGACAACGTCAAGCTGCTGCTGGGCGGTGATACGTCCACCCCCAACAAAGCCAAAATCGTCGAGTTGGTACTGTCCATCGCCCACGTGCCGGTGGAAAAGGTCCACACCATCCGCCTGGTGGCCGATCAGCCGCAAGTGCCTGAACTCTGGCTGCGCAGCTTCAACGGCACCGACTGGCTGTACTTCAACCCGGAAACCGGCGAACAAGGTCTGCCGACCGACCGCCTGCTGTGGTGGACCGGCGACGAAAACCTGATCACCGTCGATGGCGGCAAAAAAGCCAACGTGACGTTCAGCCTGAACAACAGCGAAATGAACGCGATTCGCCTGGCCAAGCTGACCGATGAAAACACCGACGCCAACTTCCTCGAATACTCGTTGTACGGGCTGCCGCTGCAAACCCAGCAGACCTTCATGATCATGGTGATGATCCCGATCGGCGTACTGGTGATCCTGATCCTGCGCAACCTGATCGGCCTGCAGACCCTTGGGACGTTCACCCCGGTGCTGATCGCCCTCGCCTTCCGCGAAACCCAACTCGGCTTCGGCATCGTGCTGTTTACGATCATCACGGCACTGGGCCTGTCGCTGCGCTCCTACCTTGAACACCTGAAGTTGCAAATGCTGCCCCGGCTCTCGGTGGTGCTGACGTTCGTGGTGGTGCTGATCGCGGCGATCAGCCTGTTCAGCCACAAACTCGGGCTGGAACGCGGGCTGTCGGTGGCGCTGTTCCCGATGGTGATTCTGACCATGACCATCGAACGCCTGTCGATCACCTGGGAAGAGCGCGGCTCCGGGCACGCCATGAAAGTGGCCATCGGCACGCTGTTCGCCGCGTCCCTGGCTCACTTGATCATGAGCGTGCCGGAGCTGATCTACTTCGTGTTCACCTTCCCGGCCGTGCTGCTGATCCTGGTGGGCTTCATGCTGGCAATGGGTCGCTATCGCGGTTACCGCCTGACCGAACTGGTGCGCTTCAAGGCTTTCCTGAAGAAGGTTGACGCCTGATGTTCGGCTTCTGGAAGACCTGGAAGGCCCTGGAAGCCCAGGGCATCATGGGCATCAATCGGCGCAACGCGGACTACGTGCTCAAGTACAACAAGCGCAGCCTGTACCCGATCGTCGATGACAAGATCATCACCAAGGAACGCGCAATCGCCGCCGGCATTCATGTGCCAGAGCTGTACGGCATCATCTCCACCGAAAAGGAGATCGATAACCTCGACGAGATCATCGGCGGGCGCAACGACTTCGTGATCAAGCCGGCCCAGGGCGCTGGCGGTGACGGCATCATTGTGATTGCCGACCGCTTCGAGGGCCGTTATCGCACAGTGTCCGGCAAAATCCTCAGCCATGAGGAGCTCGAACACCATGTCTCCAGCATCCTCACTGGTTTGTATTCCCTGGGCGGTCACCGCGACCGTGCGCTGATCGAATACCGGGTGATCCCGGACCAGATCTTCAAAAGCATCAGCTACGAAGGCGTGCCGGACATCCGCATCATCGTGTTGATGGGCTACCCGGTGATGGCGATGCTGCGCCTGCCAACGCGCCAGTCCGGCGGCAAGGCCAACCTGCACCAGGGTGCAATCGGCGTTGGCGTCGACCTCGCGACCGGACAGACATTACGCGGCACCTGGCTGAACAACATCATCACCAAACACCCGGACACCACCAACGCAGTGGACGGCGTGCAATTGCCCTACTGGGACGGTTTCATGAAACTCGCCGCCGGCTGCTATGAGCTGTGCGGACTGGGTTACATCGGCGTCGACATGGTGCTCGATCAAGAAAAAGGCCCGCTGATCCTGGAGCTCAATGCCCGGCCTGGCTTGAACATTCAGATTGCCAATGATTGCGGCCTGACATTGCGCACCCATGCGGTGGAAGCGCGGCTCGAAGAACTGAAGGCCCGCGGGATGACCGAGACAGTGCGCGAACGAGTCGAGTTTGTGCAGGAGATGTTTGGGCATATTCCGGCGGTTGAGGGTTGATCCCCTCACACTGATCGTTCCCACGCTCTGCGTGGTAACGCCGCCACGGACGCTCTGCGTCCGCCTGTGACGCGGAGCGTCACGGGTTCCATTCCCACGCAGAGCGTGGGAACGATCAATCCCCTCTAGGAGCAATTCCTGCAGAGGACTACAATCGCCACCCCGCCTCGATGGCTGATCTGCCCCGCCCATGTTGACTTGCTCCGTACATCCGCTGCCTTATCGCGCCAACCCCGCCGAGTACTTCGCGGCGATTCGTCATGCTCCCGGCGCCGTGCTGCTCGACAGCGGCCGGCCCACTGCTGATCGCGGGCGTTATGACCTGCTCAGCGCCTGGCCGCTGGAGCAACTGGCAGTGCTGCCCTCAGAGCAAGGCAGCGCGTTCCTGCAACGACTTCGCGAAAAGCTGACACAACTGGGTGAAGCGGACGTCCCGTTTGACCTGCCCTTCGCGGGCGGCCTGATCGGTTACTTGAGCTACGATTTCGGCCGGCATCTGGAGCATTTGCCGAGTCAGGCGCAGGACGACCTGCATTTGCCTGACGCGCGGTTCGGCCTGTACGACTGGGCGCTGATCAGCGATCACCAGTTGAGCACCAGTCAGTTGGTGTTCCACCCCTCGCTGATCGACAGCGAACGTCAGCGCCTGATCGCGTTGTTCAGCCAGCCTGCGGTTGCAGTGGTCGAGCCCTTCAAGTTGAAAGCCCCGATGCAGCCCGACCTGAGTGCGGACGAGTATCGCCGCGCGCTGGAGCGTATTCAGCACTACATCCAGGCGGGCGACTGCTATCAGGTCAACTTCGCGCAGCGTTTTCGGGCTCAGTGCCATGGTGATCCATGGACCGCCTATGTCGCGCTGCGGGCGGCGTGCCCGACACCGTTTTCCGGTTTCCAGAGCCTGCCCGATGGTGGAGCGGTGTTGAGTCTGTCGCCGGAGCGTTTCGTTAAAGTCAGCGAACGCCACGTCGAAACCCGCCCGATCAAAGGCACCCGCCCTCGCGGACTGACCGCCGCCGAAGACGCGGAGAACGCCGCCGAACTGTTGGCCAGTCCCAAGGATCGCGCGGAAAACCTGATGATCGTCGACCTGCTGCGCAACGATCTGGGGCGCACCTGCCGCATCGGCTCGGTGCGGGTGCCGGAGTTGTTCAGCCTGGAAAGCTATCCGAATGTGCATCACCTGGTGAGCAGCGTGACCGGTGAACTGGCGGAGGGCCGCGACGCGCTGGACCTGATTGCCGGCAGTTTCCCGGGCGGCTCGATTACCGGCGCGCCGAAGATTCGCGCCATGCAGATTATTGATGAGCTGGAACCGACCCGGCGCGGGTTGTACTGCGGTTCGTTGTTGTATCTGGACGTGCGTGGCGAAATGGACAGCTCCATCGCGATTCGCAGTTTGTTGGTCAAGGATGGTCAGGTGTGCTGCTGGGGCGGCGGCGGGATTGTCGCGGATTCGCAGTGGCAGGCCGAGTATCAGGAATCGATTACCAAGGTGAAGGTGTTGCTCGATACCCTGCAAAACCTTTGATCTGATCGTTCCCACCAGAGCGTGGGAACGATCAGCGGCGTCTTCTAAGACGACTACAAGGTCAGGGCGCGGTTGGAAGCCTTGATGAACTCCTGCTTCAAATCCGCAAAGGTGTGCACCGCCGGGAACTGCGGGAACTCGCGAATCACGTTGTCCGGTGCATGAAACAGAATCCCCGCATCCGCCTCACCGAGCATCGTGGTGTCGTTGTACGAATCCCCCGCTGCAATCACGCGGTAGTAGAGGCTCTTGAACGACAGGACTGACTGGCGCTTGGGATCTTTCTGACGCAGTTGATAGCTTGTCACCCGTCCCGAATCATCGGTAATCAGGCGATGGCACAGTAACGTCGGGAACCCCAGTTGACGCATCAGCGGCTGGGAGAACTCGTAGAACGTGTCCGACAGAATCACCACCTGAAACCGCTCACGCAGCCAGTTGACGAACTCGATGGCGCCGTCCAGCGGCTTGAGCGTGGCGATCACTTCCTGAATGTCGGTGAGTTTCAAGCCGTGCTCATCGAGAATCCGCAGACGCTGCTTCATCAACACGTCATAGTCGGGAATGTCCCGGGTGGTGGCCCTGAGGGATTCGATTCCGGTTTTTTCGGCAAAGGCGATCCAGATTTCCGGGACCAGCACACCTTCAAGATCCAGACAGGCAATTTCCACAAGACACTCCCATTTGTATTGATTATTGAGTCGAGCGAGCAAAAGGACTGCCGAACTCTAGCGACTCAGACAAACCTGTGCAACGCAGAGGGCGCGCCAGTAGCTGCAGGATTTTGTTACCATCGGGTCCATATAGAGCGCCCAGCGCCACCGACCTGTAGGAAGCCGCCCTGATGAGCCCATCGTTCGATGTTGTGGAACTCGCCACGACCTATGCCAACAAATCCGCCCAGGACATCCTGAAACTCGCGTTTGCCGAGTTTGGCGATGACCTGTGGATATCTTTCAGCGGCGCCGAGGACGTGGTGCTGGTGGACATGGCCTGGAAGCTGAACAAAAACGTCAAAGTGTTCAGCCTCGACACTGGCCGCTTGCACCCCGAGACCTACCGCTTCATCGATCAGGTGCGCGAGCACTACAAGATCGACATCGAACTGGTGTCCCCGGACTACACGAAACTGGAACCGTTCGTGAAGGAAAAGGGCCTGTTCAGCTTCTACAAGGACGGCCATGGCGAATGCTGCGGCATCCGCAAAATCGAACCGCTGCGCCGCAAGCTGTCAGGCGTGACCGCCTGGGCCACCGGCCAACGCCGCGACCAGAGCCCGGGCACCCGCAGCGCGGTCGCCGTGCTGGAAATCGACACCGCTTTCTCCACCCCGGAACGTACCCTGTACAAATTCAACCCGCTGGCGCAAATGACCAGCGAAGAGATCTGGGGTTACATCCGCATGCTTGAACTGCCGTACAACAGCCTGCATGAACGCGGTTTCATCAGCATCGGCTGCGAGCCCTGCACCCGCCCGGTCCTGCCGAACCAGCACGAACGTGAAGGCCGCTGGTGGTGGGAAGAAGCGACGCAGAAAGAATGCGGGTTGCATGCAGGGAACATCATCAGCAAATCCAAGGCCTGATCCCGAGCCTTGTTGAGATCCCCTGTGGGAGCGAGCTTGCTCGCGATTGCGGACTGACATTCAACATTCTTGTCGACTGATACACCGCTATCGCGGGCAAGCCCGCTCCCACAGGATCAGTGTGATCCTTTCGAAAATGTGTACACACGAATGTCACCATAGGTGCCATTTGTGTGTGCACTTTTTGTTTCTGCGCCCCAAAAAGTTACAGCACCCTTTCCTGACTTCCCCAGTAGCGTTTTCCTACCCACTTCGCAGAAAAATAAATAGCTGTTCAATCGGTCAATTTATATCGTCTTTTTTTCAATCACTTATCCACCATCGATAACAATTCGAAATGAGCGCCGCGATTGATAGATTCAGAGCTGGCATGGATCTGGCTTAAGTGCATACATGTTTTGTATACAATAGTATAAAAACATACACACACTTTAGATCCGCAAGCCTGAAGCGCCCTATCCCGTACAGGCTGCAGATGCCCCGTAACCAATGATGCTTGCCGCCTGCGACGAAGATTTGTCGAGCCCACGCTCATGCACAGTCATCGCGACGCCAAGCTCGGAGCCTGCCGGAATGCGTACTAGCCTCTCCAATAACAACATCGCGCTGGATCTGCCCTCCTTCCAACCCACTTCAATCGCCGACGATCACACGCTGCATGTCCCCGTGGTGCTCAGCCCACGCCTGCACAACAAAGACCTGGCGCCGACCAAAGCCGAAGGTCGACGCTGGGGCCGCTACAGCATCTTTGCCCTGTGGACCAATGATGTGCACAACATCGCCAACTACTCCTTCGCCATCGGCCTGTATGCGCTGGGCCTGGGTGGCTGGCAAATTCTGCTGTCGCTAGGGATTGGCGCGGCGTTGGTGTATTGCTTCATGAACCTCTCGGGCTACATGGGCCAAAAGACCGGCGTGCCGTTTCCGGTGATCAGCCGGATCAGTTTCGGCATTCATGGCGCGCAAATTCCTGCATTGATCCGCGCCGTTATCGCCATCGCCTGGTTCGGCATTCAGACGTACCTGGCGTCGGTGGTCTTTCGGGTGCTGCTGACGGCGGTGCACCCCGGCTTCGCCGAGTACGACCACGACTCAATACTTGGTCTATCGACCCTTGGCTGGGTGTGTTTCGTGGCCATCTGGCTGGTGCAACTGGGCATCCTTGCCTATGGCATGGAAATGGTCCGGCGTTACGAAGCGTTCGCCGGACCGGTGATTCTGCTGACCGTCGCCGCCCTCGCCGGGTGGATGTACACCCAGGCCAACGCCACCATCGCCTGGTCGATCCGCGAACCGCTGACCGGTGGCGAGATGTGGCGCAACATCTTTGCCGGTGGCGCGTTGTGGCTGGCGATCTACGGCACGCTGATCCTCAACTTCTGCGACTTCGCCCGTTCTTCGCCGTGCCGCAAAACCATCAAGGTCGGAAATTTCTGGGGCCTGCCGGTCAATATTCTGGTGTTCGCGGCCATCACCGTCCTGCTCTGCGGTGCGCAATTTCAGATCAACGGCAGGATCATCGAAAGCCCGACCGAAATCATCGCCTCGATCCCCAACACCTTCTTCCTCGTGCTCGGTTGCCTGGCGTTCCTGATCGTCACCGTGGCGGTGAATATCATGGCCAACTTCGTCGCCCCGGCTTTTGTGCTGAGCAACCTGGCCCCGAAATACCTGACCTTCCGCCGCGCCGGGCTGATCAGCGCGACCATCGCCGTGCTGATCCTGCCGTGGAACCTCTACAACAGCCCGTTGGTGATCGTGTATTTCCTGTCCGGCCTCGGCGCCCTGCTCGGGCCGTTGTACGGCGTGATCATGGTCGATTACTGGCTTGTACGAAAAGGCCAGGTCAACGTGCCGCAGTTGTACAGCGAAGATCCCAATGGCGCCTATTACTACAGCCGCGGGGTCAATTTACGCGCGGTGGCGGCGTTTATTCCTGCAGCATTGATCGCCATCGTCCTGGCTTTGATGCCTGGTTTCCACGACGTGTCGCCATTTTCGTGGCTGATTGGCGCCGCGATTGCAGGGATGCTCTACCTGATCATTGCCAAACGGCAGCCGCATTACGCCGACGTCAGCGGTGAAAGCATCGCAGTCGATAACGTCAGTCATTAATCCCATGACGGCCCGGCGATGCCGGGCTGCAGAACCTTTGCGCTATAAGGATTTTCCATGCGAATTCTCGTGGTCAACGTCAACACCACCGAATCCATCACCCAGGCCATCGCCCGCTCGGCTCAAGCGGTGGCGGCACCGGGGACGGAAATCATCGGCCTGACGCCCTACTTCGGTGCCGACTCCATCGAAGGCAATTTTGAAAGCTACCTGGCCGCCATTGCGGTGATGGACCGAGTGATGGCCTACGACCAGCCATTCGACGCGGTGATTCAGGCCGGGTACGGCGAACACGGTCGCGAAGGTTTGCAGGAACTGCTCAACGTACCGGTGGTGGACATCACCGACGCCGCCGCCAGCACCGCGATGTTCCTGGGCCATGCCTATTCGGTGGTCACCACCCTGGACCGTACCGTGCCGCTGATCGAGGATCGGCTGAAACTGTCCGGGTTGTGGGACCGGTGCGCGTCGGTACGGGCCAGCGGTTTGGCGGTGCTGGAGCTGGAGTCCGACCCGCAGCGGGCGCTGGAGGCAATTGTGCGTCAGGCGGAACTGGCCGTGCTTGAGGACAAGGCCGAGGTGATTTGCCTGGGTTGTGGCGGGATGGCCGGACTGGACGAGCAGATCCGCCAGCGCACCGGGGTTCCCGTGGTGGATGGCGTGACAGCGGCGGTGACGATTGCCGAGTCGTTGGTGCGCCTTGGATTGTCGACATCGAAAGTGCGGACCTACGCGACACCGCGGCCGAAAAATATCATTGGCTGGCCGGGGCGGTTCGGGCGATGAGTTCACACTGAACCGAGTCGCCGCCATCGGTCTCAAGCCTGACTCATAGCGCACTAAACCGCTGCACCAACCCCTGTTGCGCAAACTGCTCGATGATGAAATCCACAAACGCCCGGGTCTTGCCGGGCAGCAGTTTGTGTTCCGCGTAATAGATAGAAATGTTGCCATCGTCGACATACCAGTCCGGCAACACCCGCTGCAACGTCCCGGCCTCCAGATAAACGGACGCAAATGGCATGCTCACCAATGCAATGCCCAACCCCTGGGCCGCCGTCGCACAAGCAGCCTCCGAATCGCTCATGGTCATCCGCGCCTTGAGCGTCAGCGGGCTGTTTTGCCGGGTACGACTGGTCAACTGCCAGGAACGTACTCGCCCGGTCTGCGGCGAGCGAATCAGAATGCCATCGTGATCCGTGAGATCTTCAGGCTCAAGGATCGCCTGCCGCCCCTCCAGATAATCAGTCGACGCCACCAACACCCGATGCGCCGGTGTCAGCTTGCGTGCGACCACGCCTTGCGGCAGTTCAAAACCACCGCCAATCGCCGCATCGAACCCTTGCGCAATCAGATCTACCTGACGGTTATCGAAATGCCAGTCCGGGCTAATTGCGGGAAACCGTCGTAGAAATTCGCCCAGCAACGGCACCACATACAAACGCCCGAACACCGTGCCCATGCTGACCTTCAGCGTTCCCGCCGGCCGCCCTTCAGCGCTCGCCAGATTGGCCACGGCATTCTGAATCGTGAGCAGGCTGGAACTGACTTCGCCAAGAAACAGCTGTCCGGCCTCGGTCAGCGTCAAGCTGCGCGTGCTGCGCTGGAACAGGCGCACGCCGAGGCGAGCCTCAAGCTTTGCAACACTTTTGCCCACCGCCGCCGGTGTAAGGCTCAAGCGGCGCGCAGCTTCGGCAAAGCTGCCGACTTCGGCGCTGCGCACGAAGCATTCGATACTGCTGAAGGTTTCCATAAGCATCACTATAAACTTTTGGTTTACACAGACTATCGCAATAACCGTCTACTCAGCAGGTAATCCTGAATCGATACTAGGCTCCATCAACCGAGACAATCTCGCCTCGGGACTCTGGAGATCGATATGACTACTCATAACCTCAGCGGCAAAGTGGCTTTGATTCAAGGCGGGTCCCGCGGCATCGGCGCCGCCATCGTCAAACGCCTGGCCGCTGAAGGCGCGACCGTTGCCTTCACTTACGTCAGCTCCACCGCCAAAGCCGAAGAATTGCAAAACAGCCTCATTGCCAATGGCGGTAAAGCCTTGGCCATCAAGGCCGACAGCGCCGACGCCGAGGCCATTCGCAATGCCGTCAGCGCCACCGTCAAAGCCTTCGGTCGCCTCGATATCCTGGTCAACAACGCTGGCGTACTGGCCGTTGCACCGCTGGAAGACTTCAAACTCGAAGATTTCGACCAGACCCTGGCCATCAACGTGCGCAGCGTGTTCGTCGCCACCCAGGCCGCCGCAAAACACATGACTGAAGGCGGTCGCATCATCAACATCGGCAGCACCAACGCCGACCGCATGCCCTTCGCCGGTGGCGGCCCGTACGCCATGAGCAAGTCGGCACTGGTCGGTCTGACCAAAGGCCTGGCGCGCGACCTCGGCCCGCGCGGGATTACCATCAACAACGTCCAACCGGGCCCGGTCGACACCGACATGAACCCGGCCAGCGGTGACTTCGCCGAGAGCCTGATCCCGTTGATGGCAGTGGGTCGCTATGGCAAAGCTGAAGAAATCGCCAGTTTCGTCGCCTACCTGGTGGGCCCGGAAGCCGGCTACATCACCGGCGCCAGCCTGACCATTGACGGTGGTTTTGGCGCCTGATGCTTTAAACCGCGCAAAAAAAACGCCGGCAAATCTGCCGGCGTTTTTGTGTCTGCTGCTTTATGCCCACTCAAGCGCCGGCAAACCGCATGCGCTCGGTATGAACGCTTTAAGCGTACGAAGAATGCCATCGGCGTGTGCGTACTTTTCGTCGGCCATCGCTGCATCCGGAATCGCAATCGCGGTCATCCCCGCCGCTTTCGCCGCCGTGACACCGAAGGGCGAATCTTCAAACACCAGGCAATCTGCAGGCTCAACGCCCAGGCGCCGTGCCGCCGTCAGGAAGATGTCAGGCGCTGGTTTGGCCGCGCCCACTTCCGGGTCGTCAGCCGTCACGACGAAATCGAACAGCGCGAACCAGTCGCGGTGCAATGTGGTTTTCTGGCCGAACGACTGGCGCGAAGAACTGGTACCAACCGCGATGGGAATGTTGTGGGCCTTCAAGTGCCGGACCAGTTCCTCGGCACCGGGCATCGCCAACGCGGTCGGAAAAAGCTCACGCATCAACGGCTCGCGGATCACCAGAAACTCTTCGGCAGTAATCGGCAGGTCCAGGGCTTCGACCACATAACGCGCCAAATCACCCGCGCCACGCCCGATGATGTTCTGTTTGACGCTCCAGTCGAAGACCCGGCCGTACCGCGCGGCAATCTGCGCGGTCACTTGGGTATAAATGCCCTCGGTGTCCAGCAACAAGCCATCCATGTCGAAAATCACGGCCTTGATCGGGCCGAATTCATTGAGCGTTGCATTCATCGCATCGGATCCGTTTTCAAATGACATCCCAGAGGCGGCGCAGGTACGGCCGGGTCCGTGATCGATTAAAGGATTCAGCAGCATAACGAGCGCCGCTGGCATTGGGCAACGGGCAATGCCCGACAGAGACAAAAAGCGCTCGTCGTCATTTAGCGATTTCCCCTACATAAAACGCCTCCTTTCCCGACTTCTTTAGCCGCTGATCCCAAGCAAAGTCTCGCGCTCAATTTTGATCTGCGCGAGGGACTGCGAATGTTCGTACCGGACAAGGTACTGGCCTTGAATAACGCCATCGGCCTTCTGGTGGTCGCCGCGATGGACCCCAGGAAGCCGGACGTCGAAGCGCTGCTCGCTGATTTTCGGCTCTGCCTCAATGACTACGATGCCTGGGCCGAAAGCTTCTGGACCGGCAAGGCACTGGATATCGAGCAGGTGTTCAAGGTCGGTAACGAAGTCCGCCTGGTTGCGCCAAAAACCGCCACTGCTCCCGTCAGCTCCACCGTCGCCGCGTGCCCGGCGGCAGGTCCCCTGACCTTGGTGCACATGTTCGACGCGGCGCGTTTTGTGCCGATCGGCAATACGCCGGTGATGCTCGAACCATTGACCTCCGACGGCACGTTTGGCGAGCCGGTCCATCACGAGATCGGCCCGAGCGGCGTCCTCGAGATCCCCGAGTGCGACCGCAGCCTGCGTTATCGAATCACGTTCTTTCCGAACGTTTCCGTAGCACATGTCAAAGCGCTCTATGCCTCCTATCAAGGCGTCATCGACGATCTGGAAGGCTGGTTGCGTAACGAGTGGACCAGCGAATTTGAATCCCCGTGGGCTGAATTCGCCGATGCCGGATTCATCAAACGCTACGGTCAGCTGCAACAGGCCGATTGGCGCGGTTTCGAGAATTCGCTGAACGGCTTGTGGGATGACGTGAAGCAGATCTACGCGCTGATCACGGACCTGCAAGCCAACAGCCAAAAGCTCCTTGAGTACCTGACCGAGACCGAACTTGAAACACTGCTGAACGCTTCGGCTGAATCGATTGCCAACCTGCTGCTGGTGTTGAGTGACGAGCCTTTGATGTTCATTCATCTCGCCGCCATCACCAGTTGGTTGCGGATGTTACCGCCGCAGTTCGTCGCCGAAGTCGTGGCAGAAATTCGTACCGGAATACTGATTGGATTGCTGCTGGCGCGCTTCAGCGGTGGCACAGGACTGACGCTCGGCATCAGCGCCAGGGTGCTGGACAAGGTCAAATCGGAGCGTGCGCGAAACTGGCTGGCCGCCGCGAGCCTGCGGCTGGCCGAGCTCGGCACCCGATCCGATCTGACGGCCCACGCCGGCATCCTCAAACCCCTCGCGGTCCACGCCCGAAAAGCATCGGTGAACCCAGCGCCCGCGGTGCCGTTGCAGATCAGCACGGGCGCCCCGCCGGTGTTGCAGGTGAAAAACCCGGTCGCGATTGCTCGTGACAAGTCCACCGCCATGACCCGACTGGTCCGCCAGGAACACCGGGATGACGCCCCGGATCAGGCGAAAAACCCCAACGGCGACAGCGCCGATTGCGGACCGCTGACCTGCACCAACGGCTGCCCGGTGTCGATGGTCACCGGCGAAGAGTTGCTGACCCTTAATGACGGTTCGCTCGATGGTTTGCTGCCATTTGCATTTACCCGCCTCTACCGCACCAGCGCCGTGGAAATTGATTGCGGGCTGGGCTGGGGCTGGAGTCATTCGCTGTCGCATCGGCTGGAACTGGACGCTGAACACGTCGTCTGGATCGACCATGAAAATCGTCGCACGACGTTTCCGCTGCCAAGCGCCGAGCGTCCGGTCATTCACAACAGCCTGTCGCGCGCGGCGATTTATCTGGGGGATCAGCCTGAAGAATGGGTGCTCGCGCTGGCTGGCGAAGCCGTGCGGTTTTACCACTTTCAAAGCGGTTGCCTGACCGGGATCAGCGACGCCTACAACAACCGACTGCGCATCACCCGCGACGGTCAGGCGCGCATTCAGCGGATCGATAACGGTGCTGGCCGCTCACTGCTGTTGCGTTATGAGCGCCGGCACATCGTCGCGGTCGAGTATCAGTCATTCAGCTCCGCCGACGCCCCTGAAACCGCCTGGCGTACCGAGCAAACACTGGCCACCTATCGCTACGACGCCCGTCAGCGACTCATCGAAGCCACCAACGCCGCCGGCGAAAGCGAGCGCTACGACTACGACGACCACCACGTGATTCTGCAGCGGCAACTGGCCGGTGGGGCGAGTTTCTTCTGGGAGTGGGAACGGTCCGGCAAGGCGGCGCGCTGTGTACGTCACTGGGCCTCGTTTACACAGATGGATACGCGTTATGTCTGGGATGACGACGGCGCGGTGTTGGTTAAAAACGTCGATGGCAGCGAAGAGGTTTACGTCCACGACGACCGAGCGCGCCTGGTGCGTCGGGTCGACCTGGACGGCGGTGAACAGCTCAAGGCCTACGACGACCAGGGCCGGTTGATTGCCGAGCAGGGTCCGATGGGCGCGGTGACCGAATACCGCTACGACGAAGTCGGACGGCTGGTGGCGCTGTTTCCACCGGAAGACCAACCAACGTCCTACGAGTACCGCAACGGATTCCTGCACGCCCGTTATCGCGGTGAAGCGGTGTGGAAGTATCTGCGCAACGCTCAGGGCGACGTCACTGAAGCGACCGATCCTGACGGCCAGATCACCCATTACCACTACGACGAAAAAGGTCAGTTGCTGTCGATCCGTCACCCGGACACCAGTCGGCATGTGTTCGTCTGGAATGGCTTGGGGCAATTGGTCGAAGAGACGCTGCCGGACGGTGGCGTACGGCGCTTTTCCTACGATGCGCTGGGGCGGCAACTTACCCGTCAGGATGAACACGGCGCTGTTACGAAATACCAATGGGATGCTGTTGGCCGACTGATCCAGACGATGCTTCCTACCGGCGCCAGCCGTGCCTTCAGCTACAACGCCTACGGCAAGATCACCGCCGAACGGGACGAACTGGGCCGCGTCACTCGCTACGAATACCTCGACGATCTGCACCTGGTCAGCCGCCGGATCAACGCCGACGGCACCGAGCTGAAGTATCGCTACGACAACGCGCAGCTGTTGCTCACGGAAATAGAGAACGAGTCCGGCGAACAATATCGGCTGGACTACACGCCCGGCGGCTTGATCCGACAGGAAACTGGCTTCGATGGTCGGCGTACGGCATACGTTTACGACCTCAACGGCCATCTGCTGGAGAAAACCGAGTTCGGTGATGACGGCTCGCAGCTGATCACCGGGCACGAGCGGGATTCGGCCGGTCGCTTGCTGGTCAAAAATCTGCCCGATGGCGTCAA
>NZ_JARVSN010000028.1:0-96559 GCF_030209165.1 Pseudomonas sp. fls2-241-R2A-110
TTACTTGGCGCTTCTCCAAGTGACCCGCTGTAAAAGCGGAACCAATAGCCGCCGTTACCCCAAAAACGGATATGTATCCCTGCATCTACCCCTGCATTTGCCTAGCACCACCACCGCCCGCCGGACGCCCGGAGCTGGCGCGTTTCCTGCAAGTCCCCCTTATATCGCCATAAAACGAGCACTTGCAGCGTTGCAGGCAGTCCATACGGCGGCGTTGAGCGTTTTATCCAGAAGGCCTGCAAAAGCTTGATACAGCTTGGCTGAGCCCTGTGACGAACAAGAGAGGGTAGAGGATGAAGGCAGTTATTTTGGCGGGTGGCCTGGGCACGCGAATCAGCGAAGAGTCGCACCTCAAGCCCAAGCCGATGATCGAGATCGGCGGCAAGCCAATTCTCTGGCACATCATGAAGCAGTACTCCGCGCACGGAATCCACGATTTCGTGATCTGCCTTGGCTACAAGGGCTACGCGATCAAGGACTTCTTCGCCAACTACTTCCTGCACACCTCCGACGTCACCTTCGACATGTGCAACAACCGCATGGACGTTCACCAGAACTACAGCGAACCGTGGCGCGTCACGTTGATCGACACCGGCGAAGACACCATGACCGGTGGCCGCCTGCGTCGCGCCTCGCGTTATCTGGAGGGCGAAAAGGCCTTCTGCTTTACCTACGGAGACGGTGTCTCGGACCTCAATATCGGCGCATTGGTGGACTTCCACTTGGCCCACGGCAAACTCGCGACCGTGACCGCCGTGCAACCGCCAGGCCGCTACGGTGCCCTGGAACGCGACGGTGACAGTGTCAAAGGCTTCATCGAAAAACCACGCGGTGACGGTGGCTGGATCAATGGCGGCTTCTTCGTACTGTCGCCCAAGGTGTTGCCGTACATTGGCGACGACCAGACTTCCTGGGAAGCAGAGCCCCTGGCGGCATTGGCCAGTGAAGAACAGCTGCAGGCATTCCAGCACGACGGTTTCTGGCATCCGATGGACACCCTGCGTGACAAGAATCACCTCGAGGCTTTGTGGCAGAGCGGGGAGGCCCCATGGAAGCAATGGGACTGAGTCCGCAATTCTGGCGCGGCAAGCGGGTTCTGGTCACCGGGCACACCGGTTTCAAGGGCAGTTGGTTGACGCTGTGGCTACAAAGCCTGGGAGCCAAGGTCATCGGGTTCGCCCTTGATCCGTCCACCGAACCGAGCCTGTTCGAACTGGCACGGGTGCACGAAGGCATCAACGATCAGCGCGGCGACCTGCGTGACTTGGGTGCGCTGCTTGAAATCATTGCCGACACCGAGCCAGAGATTGTCTTGCACCTGGCGGCCCAGCCGTTGGTGCGTGAAGGTTATCGCGACCCGCTGGGCACTTATTCCAGCAACGTCATGGGCACCCTGAATCTGCTTGAAGCGATTCGTCAGGTCGGCTGCGTGCGTGCCTGCGTGCTGGTGACCACCGACAAGGTCTACGCCAATCAGGAATGGCTGTGGCCGTACCGCGAAGACGAAGCCCTCGGTGGACACGATCCTTACAGCAGCAGCAAAGCCTGCTGCGAATTGTTGGCGCAGTCTTACGCCGCCTCGTTCTTCCCGGCCGAGAAGCATGACGAGCACGGTCTGGCGCTGGCCACGGCGCGCGCCGGTAATGTGCTGGGCGGGGGAGATTTTGCACCCGAGCGGTTGATTCCCGACGTGCTCAAGGCCTGGACCGCCGACGAACCGGTGACCCTGCGTTACCCGCAAGCCGTGCGCCCGTGGCAGCACGCGCTGGAACCGCTGGCCGGTTACCTGCAACTGGCCGCCGGCCTCTATGAACAAGGTCCGGCGTTTGCTGGCGCGTGGAACTTCGGCCCGAGCGACGCGGACATGTGCAGCGTCGGCGAAGTCGTCGAATTGCTCGCCAGCCGCTGGCCGCAAGCCCGTGGTTTGCGCATCGAACCGAGTGATTTGCACGAAGCCGGCCTGCTGCGCCTGGACAGCAGCCGCGCCCGTCAACTGCTGGCGTGGCAGCCGCGCTGGTCGTTGCAGGAGTGCCTGACCCACACGCTCGACTGGCACCTGGCGTGGCAGAACGGCGACGACATGCGCGCCATGACGTTGGGCCAATTGAACCTGTACCGAGGCGCGCTGTGAGCGAGTTTCTATTGCAGCCGTTGCCCCTGGCCGGACTGTTCAGCGTTCAGCACAAACGCTTTGAAGATGAGCGCGGGCACTTCGCGCGGCTGTTCTGCGAAGGCAGCCTGAGTGCGTTCGGCGAGCCGTTTCATATCCGCCAGATCAACCACTCCTGCACCCGCGAGCGCGGCAGTGTGCGCGGTCTGCATTACCAGAATGCCAGTGCGCCGGAAGCCAAGTTGATCACCTGCCTGCGCGGTGAAGTCTGGGACGTGGCGGTGGACTTGCGGCCCGGCTCCGAGACCTTCCTGCATTGGCACGCCGAACACCTGCGCGCCGGCGACGGTCGCAGCCTGCTGATTCCAGCCGGGTTCGCCCACGGTTTCCAGACCCTGACCGACGACGCCGAATTGCTCTACCTGCACAGCGCGGACTACACGCCGGTGCACGAGGGTGGTTTGAGCGTGAACGATCCACGGCTGGCGATTGCCTGGCCGTTGCCTGTCAATAATCTGTCGGCGCGGGATTCCAGCCATCCCTTGCTCGATGACCATTTCGCTGGAGTGCGAGTATGAACTGCCGTGGTTGCGGGACTTCCCTGGCCTTGCCGCTGATTGACCTCGGCACCTCGCCGCCGTCCAACGCCTATGTGCGTGCCGATCAGCTGGAGCAAGCCGAACAATGGGTGCCGCTGAAGGTTGCGGTATGTCAGCAGTGCTGGCTGGTGCAGACCGAGGATTACACCAGCGCCGACAGCCTGTTCGATGCCGAGTATGCGTATTTCAGTTCGTTCTCCAGCACCTGGCTGGCCCACGCCGAGCGCTACGTCGCCGAGATGACCGAGCGCTTCGGCCTGACCGCCGACAGCCGTGTGGTGGAAATCGCCGCCAATGACGGTTACCTGTTGCAGTACGTCGCCGGGCGCGGCATCCCTTGCCTGGGCGTCGAGCCTACCCGCAGCACCGCGCAAGCGGCCCGGGAAAAAGGCCTGCAGATTCGTGAACTGTTCTTTGGCCGTGACAGCGCTGCGCAGTTGGTCAGCGAAGGCTGGTCGGCAGACCTGATGGCCGCCAACAACGTGTTGGCCCACGTCCCGGACATCAACGATTTCCTCGGCGGTTTTGCAACCTTGCTCAAACCGACCGGCGTGGCCACGTTCGAATTTCCGCAGCTGCTGACGCTGATGGCCGGGCAGCAATTCGACACGCTGTATCACGAGCATTATTCCTACCTGTCGCTGACCGCCGTGCAGACCTTATGCGAGCGCAATGGCCTGCAAGTGTTCGACGTCAGTCAGCTGTCGACTCACGGCGGCTCGCTGCGCGTGTTCGTCCAGCGTATCGACGGTATTCGCCGCGAGGTGCAGCCGACGGTTGCTCAACAACTGCAAGCTGAACTCGAAGCCGGCGTGAAAACCCCCGAGTATTACGCGACCCTCGCGCCAGCCGCCGAACGCATCAAGCACGAACTGCTGCGTTTCCTGTTGCAGGCCAAGGCCGACGGCAAGCGGGTGGTCGGTTACGGCGCTGCAGCCAAAGGCAACACCTTGCTCAACTACGCCGGGGTCAAGCCCGACCTGCTGGCGTGGGTGGCCGACGCCAATCCGCACAAGCAGGGCAAGTACTTGCCGGGCAGTCGCATTCCAATCGTGTCGCCGGCACAGATCGATATCGAGAAACCGGACTACGTGCTGGTCCTGCCCTGGAACTTGCTGCACGAAGTCAGTCAGCAACTGGCGCAGGTACGTCAGTGGGACGCTCGCTTCGTGATCGCCGTGCCTGAGTTGACCGTCCTGTGAAAGTGCTTGTAACCGGGGCCACCGGCTTCGTCGGCCGTCATTTGGTCGCGGCCTTGCTCGCCCGTGGCTGCGAAGTCCGGGCGGTGGCGCGCAGCGCCGAGACGGCGGCGTCGATGCCGTGGATCAACGCCGTGGAGTTCATGGCGGCGGACATTCACGCCGACGATCTGGACATCACTGCGCTAACCGCAGGCGTCGATGCCCTGGCGCATCTGGCGTGGCCGGGGTTGCCGAACTATCAGGCGCTGTTCCATTTCGAGCACAACCTGATGGCCGATTACCGGTTCATCAAGAGCGCGGTCGAGGCGGGCGTGTCGCAAGTACTGGTGACCGGAACCTGTTTCGAATACGGCATGCAAAGCGGGCCGCTCAGCGAGCAGGCCACACCGCAGCCGAGCAATCCTTATGGGTTGGCCAAAAACACCCTGCGGCTGTTTCTGGAAAATTTGCAGCGGGTCCAGCCGTTCACCCTGCAATGGGCGCGGCTGTTCTACCTGCACGGCGAGGGCCAGAACCCCAACAGTCTGCTGGCAGCACTGGACCGGGCAATCGATGCCGGCGACGACACGTTCAACATGTCGGCCGGTGAGCAGTTGCGCGATTACCTGGCCATCGACATCGCCGCCGATTACCTGGCGGCAATCCTGCAACAGCGGGAATTCAATGGGCTGATCAATTGTTCCAGCGGCCAGCCGGTGTCTGTGCGGGCGCTGGTCGAGCAGCGATTGCGCGCACGTGGCGCATCGATCCGTTTGAACCTCGGTCATTACCCTTACCCGACCCACGAACCGATGGCGTTCTGGGGCGTGGCGGACCGTTTGCAACAGCTGCTGGGAGGCAATCATGAAGCATGAGTTGTATCGGGTCGCTGACCTGCCGGTGCTGCAAAACCGCACCTTCGTCGACGCGGATTCGGCCCGGGCCTCTGCCAGCGCCGACATGGTCCTGGTGCAGGATGAACTGAGCGGGTTGATCTTCAACCAGGCCTTCGATGCCGACAAGCTCAGCTACGACGCCGACTACCAGAATGAGCAAGCGCATTCGGGGCAGTTCCAGAAGCACTTGAGCGATGTGGAAGGGATCATTGCCCGCCATTTCAAGGGCCAGGAACTGATCGAGGTCGGCTGCGGCAAAGGCTACTTTCTCGAACTGTTGAAGGGCCTGGGCTACGCCATCACCGGCATCGACCCGGCTTACGAAGGCAGCAACGCCGACGTGATCAAGGCGCCGTTCACCCGTGGCCTCGGTCTGGCGGCGGACGCCATCGTGCTGCGTCATGTGCTGGAACATATCCAGGACCCAGTGAGTTTTCTCGCCGAGATGGCCGAGGCCAATCAGGGCGGGCAGATCTACATCGAAGTGCCATGCTTCGACTGGATCCTGGAGCATCGCGCCTGGTTCGACCTGTTCTATGAGCACGTCAATTATTTCCGTCTCGATGACCTGCGCCGGATGTTCGGCACGGTGCACGAGGCCGGTCACCTGTTCGGTGGCCAATACCTGTACATCGTGGCAGACCTGTCGACCTTGCGCCTGACCCCGGAGCAACCGGTACCGCGCCTTGAATTGCCACAGGGTTTCACCAGCAGCCTTGAGCGCGCGGTGCAGATTATCCAGGACGCCCCCGAGCAAGGTTCGGCGATCTGGGGTGCCTCGTCCAAAGGCGTGATCTATTCGCTGTTCCTGCAACGGGCCGGTGTGGCGGTGGATCGCGTGGTGGACATCAACCCGGCCAAACAGGGGCGGTATCTGCCCTTGAGCGGCGTGCGGGTATCCTCGCCGCAAGAGGCCATGGATGCGTTGCCCGAAGGCGCCAACCTGTTTGTGATGAACTCCAACTACCTCGAAGAAATCAAGCGGATGACCGGTGGACGTTATGTCTATCACGCCGTCGACAGCGCTTCGTTCCAGTGACTATTGAGATTAGAAAAATGACCGACAACACCATCAATAAAGCCTTCGAAGCCGAGTGCCAGGCAGAAATCGCGCGTCAGGGCGACGACCAGAAACTGACCGGTCTGGCCCGGGATTTCTTCAACGAATCGGCCAAACACAAGTACAGCTACCACTTCTCGTGGATGGGCCGTCCGATCATCCAGCTGCCGCAAGACATGATGGCGATGCAAGAGATCATCTGGCAGGTCAAGCCAGACCTGGTGATCGAATGCGGCATCGCCCACGGCGGTTCGATCATCTACTACGCGTCCTTGCTGGAGCTGCAAGGCCACGGTGAAGTGCTGGGCATCGACCTCGATATTCGCCCGCACAATCGCGAAGCCATCGAAAGCCACCCGATGAGCAAGCGCATCAAAATGATCGAAGGTTCGAGCATCGACCCGGCGATCGCTGCCCAGGTTCGTGCTGCGGCCGAAGGCAAGAAAGTCATTCTGGTGCTCGACTCCAACCACACCCACGACCACGTGCTGGAAGAGCTGCGCCTGTACGCGCCACTGGTGTCGGTGGACAGCTACTGCGTGGTGATGGACACCGTGGTCGAAGACATGCCGGCCGATTTCTTCCCGGACCGTCCATGGGGCCCGGGCGACAACCCGAAAACCGCGGTGTGGAAATACCTTGAAGAGAACAAGGATTTCGAGATTGACCAGCAGATGCAAAACAAGCTGCTGCTCACCGTTGCACCGGACGGCTACCTGCGTCGCGTTCGTTAATTTCGGCACATCATTAAAGTGTTAGTCAGGCGTTTCGCCGGCAGTGGGAGAAGTTATGCAAGGCAAGTCCGTTTCTGAGCACATGTTGCCGTTGAATGAGTTGCTGACGGTGGTGTTGATTTCCCACAACCGTCCGGCTTTTTTGCGCCGGGCAATGAAGTATTACGGTGACTTGCCTTGCAAAGTACTGGTGCTCGACTCCGCCACTGAACCTTTCAAGGGCGAACTGCCTGACGTCGAATACCGGCATGTGCCGCAATACGCCTACAGTGGCTTCCAGGCCAAAATCGCCTATGGCGTGGAGCAAGTGACCACCCCGTACATGGTGTTGGCGGCCGACGATGACTTCATCGTGCACGATGCGCTGGCCGAGTCGGTGGACTTCCTGCAAGCGAACCGCGACTACGGCATGTGCCACGGCTATTGCCTGATGTACCTGACCTTCGCCAATAGCGTGAGCTACTACCGGCGCGACAAGAAGGTGTGCGAGGACTATTCCTCCGAGCGACCTCAGGATCGGGTCGTCGAGTACATGCACCAATACCTGCCGCCGTTTTACGCGGTAACCCGTACTTCGCTGATGAAATCCTGGTATTCGCTGTTGCCGCCGGGCACCAGTTTCCAATGGCAGGAGATCGGTCACGTCTACTACATGCTGGCGTGCGCCAAGGCGCGGATCCTGCCCACCCCTTATGTGGTGCGTGAGATCAACTACGGCAACTCCGAGCACAACACCGAGGTGTATCACTCGCTGACGTATACCGACGCCAAATCGGTGGCCGAGCGTGACGCCTTTGCTGAATTCCTGGCCTCGTTGCCCACCGGGATCAAGGGGCTCGATCCGGTACAGGCCAAAGCCTTCGTCATGGAAAGTTTCGACGCCATGATCGACAGCCTGCAAACCGGACGTGCCCTGACCGCGGAGTTGGTTTTCCAGTCCATCTGGAACAACACCCTCAAGGCTCCCGATCGTCTTTTCGGGCCAAAACAGTACGTCGAAATGCCGTTCTACAATCAGGCGTTCTTCGACAAGTTGACCCAGTTCGAATTCATGCTTCATGCGATGCCGGCCGGTCGCCTTCAGCTCGAACAGCTTGAGGGCGTGTGGACTCGCCAGGAACACTTGCTGAGCCCGCGTAACAACGATACGTCGGAAAGCGTGGTCGACCGTTTGTGGCAGGCCTACGACGCCAATGCGTTCAACCGTACGGTGGTCAAGCGCCTGGTGGCGCAACTGGAGCTGCTGGGCGAGGACGAAGAAGCTGAATCGATGCGCGACTGGGTCGCACGCCTTGATGCGTTGTCGGTTGTGGATCATCACTCGACGTTTGAAAACATGCGTTCGGGTCGCCTGCTCAAGTGGCTGGAGGCCCGGTCGCCCGATGCCGAACAGGCTGAGGCAATTGCCCGACACTTGGCAGAGAATGGTGGGGGGCCACACTTCGGCATCCTTTTGCTGGACCTGGATAACGATGTCGAGAAATTGCAGGTCACCCTCGACAGCTTGCTTGAAGGCCACTGCAAGGCCTTCAAAGTTGTGGTCTTCACCACCGGCGAAGCGCTCGCCGCAACCACGGCACAGAACACCCTGCACTTTGTCCGTGTGACGCCAGGCAACGTTGTCGAAAAGCTGAATCAGAGCGCCCGTCAGTCGCCATGTGACTGGCTGCTGCTGGCCGAGGCCGGCGATGAGTTCACCCCGGGTGGTCTGTTGCGTGCCAGCCTGGAGCTGTTGTCCGCCAGTGACATCCGCGCGGTAGCGACCGATGAAATCCAGCGTACCGACAACGGCGCACTGGTGGATGTGTTCCGCCCGGGCTTCAACCTGGACCTGCTGCAAAGCCTGCCCGCCTTGATGGCGCGGCATTGGCTGATCCGCCGCGATGTGTTGATCGAGGCGGGTGGTTACCAGCCCGATTTCAGAAAGGCCCTGGAATTCGATTTGCTGCTGCGCATCATCGAGGCGGGCGGCCTGAGCGGTCTGGCGCACCTCGACGAGCCATTGCTGATCGCGCAGGCGCCGGTACTGGAAGAGAACGCCGACGAACGCCTCGCGCTGCTGCGTCATCTGGGCAACCGTGGCTACAAGGCCAAGATCACCTCGGCGACCCCCGGCACTTATCAGGTCGACTACCGTCACACCGAGCGTCCACTGGTCTCGATCATCGTTCCTGCAGGGGATGACCTGGCCCTGCTGCAACAGTGCGTGCAAGGCGTGTTGCTGCGTACCCGCTACACGCGCTACGAAGTGCTGATTGCGGCGAATCCGACCCAGTCGGCCGAGGTCAACGATTGGCTGGGCACGCTACAGAACGCCAAGGTGCGCGTCCTGTATGCAGACCAGACGCTGAGCAACGTGGCGTTGTACAACGCCGCGAGTCAGCAAGCGCAGGGTGAATACCTGGTGCTGCTGGATGCAGACGGTGAAGTGGTCAATCCGAACTGGATCGAGTCGCTGCTCAACCATGCCCAGCGTCCGGAAGTGGGGATTGTCGGTGCCACGCTTGTCGATCGTGAAGGCAAGGTCACGCAAGCCGGTCTGATTCTGGGGATGCGTGACGGAGTCGGTTCAGCGTTTATCGGCGACCGTTATGACGCCAGCAACAGCTACCTGCAGCGCTTGGCACTGGATCAGAACTATTCGGCGGTGTCGCAGGCTTGCCTGATGGTGCGCAAAGAATTGTTCGAGGCCTTGGGTGGCCTGGATGACCAGACATTCGCCGAAGGGTTGAGCGACGTCGATCTGTGCCTCAAGGCCGGGCAGGCGGGTTATCTCACCGTGTGGACGCCGCGGGTTCAGGTGATTCATCCGGGCGTGGTGTCGCAGGCTCCCGAGGTGCTCGACGCCCTGCGGGAAAAATGGGCCTCGGCCTTTGCACAGGACCAGGCCTACAACGCCAATCTGGCGTTGACCGGCAAGGGTTTTGCCCTGGGTGAAAGCGCTCCGATCAACTGGGCACAGTTGCTCGCATAAACCTGGCTGACAGGCACAAGGACTCAAGGCATGTTCAACGGCAAATCGATTTTCATCTCCGGCGGCACCGGCTCGTTCGGGCGCAATTTCATCCGTCGCTTGCTGGAGCAATACCAGCCCAAGCGCGTGGTGGTGTTTTCTCGTGATGAGCTCAAGCAGTACGAGATGCAGCAGACGTTCAACGCCCCGTGCATGCGCTATTTCCTGGGCGATGTGCGCGATGCCGAGCGTTTGCGCCAGGCCATGCGTGGCATCGATTACGTGGTGCATGCGGCGGCCTTGAAGCAAGTGCCGGCCGCCGAGTACAACCCGACCGAATGCATTCGGACCAACGTCAACGGCGCGGAAAACATCATCGCCGCCGCCATCGACAATGGCGTCAAACTTGTCGTCGCGCTGTCCACCGACAAGGCGGCCAGCCCGATCAACCTGTATGGCGCGACCAAGCTGCTGTCGGACAAACTGTTCGTGGCCGCCAACAACATTGCCGGCGAGCAGCAAACCCGTTTTGCCGTGGTGCGCTACGGCAACGTCGCCGGTTCGCGGGGCTCGGTGGTGCCGTTTTTCAGCAAGCTGATCAACGAAGGCGCCACCGAACTGCCGATCACGGACGAGCGCATGACGCGCTTCTGGATCACCCTCGATCACGGCGTGCAATTTGTGCTCGACAGCTTTGCGCGGATGCACGGTGGTGAAGTGTTCGTGCCGAAGATCCCGTCGATCCGCATTGTTGATCTGGCGCTGGGCATGGCCGAGCACTTGCCGCACAAGCATGTCGGGATTCGTCCGGGGGAGAAGCTCCATGAGTTGATGGTGCCGCTGGACGATGCACGGATGACCCTGGAATTCGCCGATCACTACACGATTCAGCCGTCGATCCGCTTCACCAGCGTTGACGTGGATTTTGCCGTGGACAAGCTGGGCGAGCAGGGCAAGCCAGTGAGTGAAGACTTCGAGTACCGCTCCGACACCAACCCGCGGTTCCTGTCGGTCGGGCAGATCGCCGATCTGCACGCGGACTTGTCGGCATGATTCCCTACGGTCGGCAGAGTCTCGATCAGGCCGATGTCGACGCGGTCGTCGCCGTCTTGCAGTCCGACTGGCTGACCCAGGGACCGACGATCGAGCGCTTCGAACAGGCCTTGGCTGAACGTTGCCAAGCCGATTTCGCCGTGGCGGTGTGTAACGCAACGGCGGCATTGCACATTGCTTGCCTGGCGGCCGGGCTCGGGCCGGGTGATCGTTTATGGACAACGCCCAATACCTTTCTGGCCTCGGCCAATTGCGGTCGTTACTGCGGCGCCGAGGTCGACTTCGTCGACATCGATCCGCTGACCTGGAACCTTGACGCCTACGCCCTCAAAGCCAAGCTGGAAGCGGCGGAGGACGCTGGCACGCTGCCTAAAGTGCTGGTGGCGGTGGCGTTCTCCGGGCAGAGCTGCGACATGCGGATGATCGCCGGACTGGCCGAGCGTTATGGTTTTACGGTGATTGAGGATGCCTCCCACGCGGTCGGCGCCTCCTATGCCGGGCGCCCGGTGGGCTGTGGCGATTTTGCGGCGATGACAGTGTTCAGCTTTCATCCGGTGAAAATCATCACCAGCGGCGAAGGTGGCATGGTTCTGACCAATCGTCGGGACTTGGCCGAGCGCCTGCAACGCTTGCGCAGCCACGGCATGACCCGCGATCCGGCGCAAATGACCGAGTCCAGCCATGGTCCCTGGTATTACCAGCAGATTGAGCTGGGCTTCAATTATCGGATCACCGACCTGCAGGCTGCCCTCGGGTTGTCTCAGTTGAACAAACTGGATGACTTCATCGAACGCCGCCGTGAGCTGGCGGCACGGTATGACCGTTTGCTTACGTACTTGCCGCTGACCTTGCCCAGTCCTCAGCCTGAAGCCGAGTCGGCGTGGCATCTGTATGTGGTGCGCTTGCAGCTTGATCGCATCAGCCTTGGTCATCGACAGGTGTTCGAAGGGTTGCGGGCTGCCGGGGTCGGTGTGAATCTGCATTACATTCCGGTGCATTTGCAGCCTTACTACCGTGACCTGGGGTTTGCTGAAGGTGATTTTCCGCAAGCTGAGCGTTACTACCAAGAAGCCATCAGCCTGCCGCTGTTTCCGTTGCTCAGCGACGAGCAGCAGGACTACGTGGTCGAACAACTGCGGCGGCTGACTGAATAATTACGGCCAGTAGGTCAGGCGCGGTCCCCCAGGCGCTGTGCTTCAAATGAGAGAAAACGATGCGTGAACTGAGCGAGCAGGAAAAATTCTGGCAGGGCGACTTCGGTAACCAATACGTTGATCGCAACGTCGGGCAGCCATTGGTGGCGGCGAACCTGGCACTGTTTGCCAAGGCGCTGACCCGCGCCGGGCGAATTGAAAGCCTGGTGGAACTGGGCACCAACGCCGGCAACAATTTGCAGGCGCTGCATCACCTGTTGCCCCGGTGCGAACTGTTCGGTGTGGAGATCAATGCCAGCGCCTGTGCCCAGGCCCAGGCGCTGGACATCGCGCAGATCTGGCACGGTTCGCTGTTTGATTTCCCCCGCGAGCGCAGCTTTGACCTGACCCTGAGCAAAGGCGTGCTGATCCATCTGGCGCCGGAGTTGCTGCCGGCGGCCTATGCGCAGTTGTATGAACTGAGCCAGCGTTACATCCTGATCGCCGAGTACTACAACCCGGCACCGGTCGAAGTGTCCTATCGCGGTAACAGCGGCAAGTTGTTCAAACGTGATTTTGCCGGTGAAATGCTTGATCGTTACGATGATCTGCAACTGCTGGACTACGGTTTCGGTTACCACCGCGACCCGCAATTCCCGGTGGACGACATCACTTGGTTCCTGTTGGAAAAACGCCCTTGAACAACGTTGCAATCATCCCGGCTCGCGGTGGCAGCAAACGCATACCGCGCAAGAACCTCAAGCCGTTCGACGGCGTGCCGATGATTGCCCGTTCGATTCAAACTGCCCTTGATTGCGGGTTGTTCGCCCAGGTGGTGGTCAGTACCGACGATGAAGAAATCGCCGAGCTGGCTCGAGCCCGTGGTGCGAAAGTGCCGTTTATGCGGCCAGCGGCATTGGCGGATGATTTCACCGGTACGGCGGCAGTGATTGCACATGCGCTGGAGGAACTGCATCGGCAGGGGCAGGATTTTGATTTCGCCTGTTGTATCTATGCCACGGCGCCGCTGCTGCAAACCCGATTTTTACAGCAGGGCTTAAACCTGCTGGAGCAGCATCCGGATAAATCCTTCGCCTTTTCGGTCTGCGATTTCGGCTTTCCGGTGCAGCGCGCCCTGACCGTTGACAGTCAGGGCGCGTTGACCGCGTTGTACCCGCAATTCAGTCAAACCCGCTCTCAGGACCTGCCGCCGGCCTATCAGGACGCCGGGCAGTTTTACTGGGGCCGCAGCAGTGCCTGGCGCCAGGGCGAGGTGTTGTATTCACCGCAAAGTCTGCCGGTGATCCTGCCGCGTTACCTGGTGCAGGACATCGATACCCTCGAAGACTGGAAGCGCGCCGAATACCTTTACGCGGCGCTGAAGGCAGGAGGGGAGTTGCAATGAGAGTTCTGATCCGAGCCGACGCCTCGCCGACCATCGGCAGCGGTCACATTGCCCGCTGCCTGACGCTGGCCAGGGTGCTGCGCCGACAGGGCGCATACGTCGCGTTTGCCAGCCGCCAGTTGCCGGGTCATCGGCTCACCAGCCTCGCCGCCGAGGGTTTCGAAACCTTCGCGTTGCCGGATCGCTATCCCGACGAAGACCCGCAACAGCCAATCGAGGCCATGTTGCCGTGGCAGGCGGACATCGCTGCACTCGCGCAAGCGCTGGAACACGCTGCGGGCTTCGACTGGATCATCGTCGACCACTACGGTCTCGACCATCTCTGGCAGACCGCTGCCCGGCGCTGGGCGCCACGGATCGCGGCGGTGGATGATCTGGCGACGCGCACCTATAGCATCGATTTGCTGCTGAACCAGAATCTGTCGGGTACGCCTGAGGCTTATGCCGGACTGCTTGCCGCCGATTGCCGGACCTTGCTCGGTCCACGCTTCGCGATGCTGCGTGATGAGTTCTGCTGCCCGGCGATCGCCATCAAACCCCGGGCCAAGCGTGTGCTGGTTAATTTCGGCGGCTTTGATGCGGCGCGACAAACCCATCACGCGATGCTGGCGCTGGCGGATTTCAATGATTTGGACGTCGACTTCGTCGCTGGTGCCGACAACCCGGCCTGGGACGAAATGCAGGCACTGGCGGCGGATCGTCCCAACTGGCGCTTGCACAGTTTTGTCAGCGACTTCTATCGGCTGATGACAGAGGCCGACCTGTTTGTCGGCGCCGGTGGCGGCACCAGTTGGGAGCGGGCGGCCTTGGGGTTGCCGACGATTTGTATTGCGGTGTCGAATAATCAGCAGGCCAACGGCGAGGTCATGGCGAGTTCTGGCGCTCATGTGTTTCTTGGGGCGCGTGAGCAGGTCAGTGTCGAACAACTGCGCCAGGCCGTCGGTTTTGTCGTGGGCAATCGGGGTTTGCGTCAGAGCATGGCTGAACGTTCCCGGCAGTTGGTCGATGGCCGTGGCGCGCAGCGCGTAGCGGCAGCGTTGGCTGGCGCGGTGTTGCAGGTCCGCCGTGCGACCGCCCACGATGCGCAGTTGTTGTTTGAAGGGCGCAATGCCGAGGCGGTACGCCGCTGGTCGCTGGAGACGGGCGTGATTGAATGGTCGGCGCATCAGAATTGGCTGACCGCCAGTTTGAGCAATCCGCAGCGCTTGCTGTTGATCGCCGAGGCCGACGACGGACCGGTGGGTGTGTTGCGTTATGACCTGCGCGGGTTTGAAGCCGAAGTCTCGATTTACCTGTTCGAAGATCGCATCGGCCTGGGGTGGGGCAGGGCGCTGCTGGCCCGGGGCGAGGCGTTCGTGACCGCTCATTGGCCCCAACTGACCGCCATCACTGCGCATGTGTTGCCGGCCAACCAGCCGTCGTTGCAGGTATTTCGCGACGCCGGTTTCTCTCAGCAAGCTTGCGCGTTCACCCGCGTTTTAAAGGATCAAGGCAATGACTAGCTTCAAGATTGGCGAGCGCGTGATCGGTGCCGATGCGCCGCCGTTCATCATTGCCGAGATGAGTGGCAACCATAACCAGTCGCTGGACGTGGCGCTGCAAATCGTCGAAGCCGCCGCCAAGGCCGGTGCCCACGCCTTGAAGCTGCAAACCTACACCGCCGAGACCATGACCCTGGACTTGTCCGAGGGCGAGTTCTTCATCAAGGACCCCAACAGCCTCTGGGCCGGTTCTTCGTTGTATGCCCTTTACGAGAAGGCCCACACGCCGTGGGAGTGGCACGCACCGATTTTCGCCCGCGCCAGGGAACTGGGCATGCTGGCGTTCTCCACGCCGTTCGATGACAGCGCAGTGGACTTCCTCGAAAGCCTCGACGTGCCGGCCTACAAGATCGCCAGTTTCGAAAATACCGACTTGCCATTGATTCGACGGGTCGCCGCCACCGGCAAACCGTTGATCATCTCCACCGGCATGGCCAGCATCGCCGAGCTGGATGAAACCGTGCGCGCCGCCCGTGAGGCCGGGTGCAAGGACCTGGTGCTGCTCAAGTGCACCAGCACGTACCCGGCGACGCCCGCCAACAGCAATGTGCGCACGATTCCACACCTGCGCGAATTGTTTGGCTGCGAGGTTGGGCTGTCCGATCACTCCATGGGGGTGGGCGTGTCCGTGGCGGCGGTGGCGCTGGGCGCAACGGTGGTAGAGAAGCATTTCACCCTGGATCGCGCCGCCGGTGGCGTGGACGCCAGTTTCTCGCTGGAGCCGGCTGAACTCGAAAGCCTGGTGATCGAGACCGAGCGGGCCTGGCAGGCCATGGGCCAGGTGCATTACGGCGTGACCGACGCGGAGCGCAAGTCCCTGGTGTACCGGCGCTCGCTGTATGTCACCCAGGACATGGCTGCCGGAGAGCCCTTCACGACCGCGAACCTGCGTGCCATCCGCCCGGGGCTGGGCTTGCCTCCCAAACACGCTGAAACCCTTCTGGGTCGCCGTGCCCGCCATGCCATCAAGCGCGGAACGCCGCTGGACTGGTCGTTGGTCGAATAACGTCTTATCGGCCTGATTCGGCAAAATAGAGTGACCTGCGAGTCATAACGCGCATCTTCACTGTATTGTATAAATCGGGAAGGTGGCGCCCGGCCTGTTTTCAGCCCGGTGATAGCCTTTTATTCTTCCCGCTGTCGCCTCTGCAGGGCGACGTTTTTCTCTGTTTGTCGGCGCCCCTCGAATCATTACGAGCGGTGGTATTGGGCTGTTTATTATTGGGAAGCCGTAATGATTGGCATAAAAAGCATTGCGAGCTACGTTCCTGTAGCCGGCGTGGACAATTACGCACAAGGTGCAAAATTCGAAAAGGATGAAGAATTCATCCTGGGCAAAATCGGTTCGGCTTTCCTGCCGCGCAAAGACGCCGGGCAGGAAACCTCCGACCTGTGTGTCGAAGCAGCCAATGCGCTGTTTGCCAACAATCCTGATCTGAAACGCGACGCCATCGACGTGCTGATCGTCGTCACCCAGAACGGCGACGAAGAAGGCCTGCCGCACACCGCTGCCATCGTTCAGGACAAGCTCGGTCTGCCGACCACTGTTGCCGCGTTCGATATTTCCCTGGGTTGTTCCGGCTACGTCTATGGCATCTACGCGATCAAGGGCTTCATGGAAGCCGCCGGCTTGAAAAATGGCCTGCTGATCACTGCCGATCCGTACTCCAAGATCGTCGATCCGGAAGACCGCAATACCACCATGCTCTTTGGCGACGCTGCCACCGCGACCTGGATGGGTGAAAACGCTCCATGGCAGTTGGGCAAAGCCAAGTTCGGCACCGACGGTTCCGGCGCGCCGCACCTGAAGGTGACCGATGGCGTGTTTTTCATGAACGGTCGCCAGGTGTTCAACTTTGCGTTGCTCAAAGTCCCGGCGCACTTGCACGAGTTGCTGGCCGACTCGCAACTGACGGCTGCCGATATCGATGCTTTCTGCATCCATCAAGGCAGTGCGGCGATTGTCGATGCGGTGGCGCGACGCTTTGAAGGCGATCCTGAGAAATTCATCAAGGACATGGTCGAGACTGGCAACACGGTGTCGTCGAGCATTCCTTTGCTACTTGAGAAGCACGTCCTGGATTCCGACTGGAAGCGGGTTGCACTGAGTGGTTTTGGTGTAGGGCTGTCGTGGGGCTCGGCGATTATCTATCGTCCTTGATCCACCACCCACCAATACAAAAAATAGCGTTCAAGGTGTACATTTTGAACGCTATTTTTTTGCCTGCGAAAACAGTGAGGCAGCATGAGCGAAAGCTTTGACGACAATGCTCGGGTGATAGAACGGCGCTGGCCGATGCTTTACGCCAGGCTGATGCTGGAAGACAGTACGGCGATCCAGGCTGAATTGTCCGAAGGGTTGGGGTCGACGCTGAGCATCGATGGCATTCAACTCACCAGTCGTCATGATCGCGTCCACGAAGCCCGGGTGCAGGCGGCCAGCCTGCCGACCGGCAAGCCACAGTTGCATGTCTACGGCACGGGGCTGGGCGATTTGCCGACGGTCCTGCTGGAGCGCAACGAGCTTGAGCGGCTGTACGTGCATATCCTCAACGGTGCCCTGTTTGCCTTGGTGCTGCAGTTGCTTGATCAGCGCCAATGGCTCGACGATCCTCGGATAGAGCTGCTGTATGCCGGTGATCAAGCGGATATCTACACGCCATTTTTTGCACTGCCTTCGGAGATGGTGCTGGCGGATGACTTCAATGCAAAGATTCGCGATCGCCTGGTCAGCGAAGTCCACCTGAGTTTCAATAATCGCGAATTCGATCCGCAATCCCCGATTATTCTCCAGCGCTTGCAGGACAGTCTCGACGTGCTACTCGCCGACGACGACGTTGCTCAGTTGTTCAATACGTGCGCCGGCCAGGAAGTCTATGTGATCGCCACCGGGCCAAGCCTTGAAAGCCATTTCGAGCAACTGGCGGCGATACGTGAGCAGGCGCAACGGCCTTTTTTCATTTGCGTCGATACCGCCTACCGACCGTTGCGAGAGCACGGGATCAAGCCTGATCTGGTCGTGAGCATTGACCAGCGCATCAGCTTTCGGCACTTGCCCTTCGAGGACTCCGACGGCATTCCGCTGGTGTACCTGCCGATGAGCGATCCTGAAGTGTTGAAAGCGTGGAAGGGCAAGCGCTATGGCGGTTACTCTGCCAGTCCGATCTACGCCACCTTGCGTCGCCAGCACGCCAGGGCGGAACTGTATGTAGGCGGCAGCGTGATTCATCCGGCCGTGGACCTGGCCGTCAAAATGGGCGCCGGGTGTATTACGTTGTTTGGTGCCGACTTTGCCTTTCCGATGAACAAGACGCATGCCGGCTGGCGCGACGGGGATTTGGGGCCCGGGGTGAATCTGGCCCGGCACTGGGTGCGCGACGGGTATGGCGAAAGGGTCCGCACGCAGCTGAATTTCCGCAGCTACCTGTGCGAGCTGGAGCGATACATCGCCGGGCACCCCAAGGTACGTTTCCTTAACAGCAGTCGGGCGGGCGCGATGATTGCCGGCACACAGTTCAATCCGGAGTTCGTGCAGTGAGCGCGCTTTCGCAATGCATCAACGAATGCCGTCAATGTGCAGGGTTATTTCGCCTGGGCCGGGATGTCGAAGCGGCGTTGACCATGGTTGATCTGTTCGACGAGGCTCAGCGGCTTTTGCTTGCGGCGCCCCAGGATGTGCAACTGAAGTGGACGCAGGTGCTCACGCAAATGCTGGCCTGTCAGGAGCGTCAGGATTGGCTCGGGCTTGCTGATTTCATGGAGTACGAATTGGTGGATTTGCTGGACAGCGTTCAGGTTTAAAAACGGGGCGGACAGCTCTGGTTGGGATGTTTGGGTGTCGGACAGTTTTATGGCGTCATTTTTCGGTTGGTTAGGGGCGGCTAAGCCCTTGTTTTTTAGGCGATGGCAGTGTGATGGCAATTTTTTTTTAAAAAGCCCTCAAGCAACCTGCAATCCCGACGATAACTATTACGAAGGTTCTCTAGGCCATACCCGGCGGTTGCCAGGGCCGGAAGCCGCAGTACCCAACCAACGAGGAATTCGTCATGGCTTTAACAGTAAACACCAACACCACGTCGTTGAACGTTCAGAAAAACCTGAACCGTGCCGCCGACGCTCTGTCGACTTCGATGTCTCGTCTTTCTTCCGGCCTGAAAATCAACAGCGCTAAAGACGATGCTGCTGGCCTGCAGATCTCCAACCGTATGTCCAGCCAGATTCGCGGCCAGAACGTTGCGGTAAAAAACGCCAACGACGGTATCTCGATGGCTCAGACCGCTGAAGGCGCTCTGCAAGAATCGACCAACATTCTGCAACGTATGCGTGAACTGGCTGTACAAGCACGTAACGGCACCAACGGTACTGCTGACCAGACCGCAACCAACGCTGAATTCGGTCAGATGTCTGACGAATTGACTCGTATCGCGGCTTCGACCAACCTGAACGGCAAGCAACTGCTGGACGGTTCGGCTGGCACCATGACCCTGCAAGTGGGTTCCAACACCGGTTCTGCAAACCACATCGACCTGGTTCTGAGCTCCAAGTTCGACGCCGTCAGCCTGTCCGTAGGTAGCGGTACTGTTGTTCTGACCGGTGCTACCAGCGCTGCTGCCGCTTCGAACATCGACAACGCGATCACCGCGATCGACGCTGCAATCGCTGCCATCGGTGCAACCCGTGCAAACCTGGGTGCTTCGCAAAACCGTCTGACCAGCACCATCTCCAACCTGCAAAACATCACTGAAAACGTTACTGCTGCACAAGGTCGCGTACAAGATACCGACTTCGCCGCAGAAACCGCTAACCTGACCAAACAGCAAACTCTGCAACAAGCTTCCACCGCTGTTCTGGCCCAGGCTAACCAGCTGCCATCCGCTGTACTGAAACTGCTTCAGTAATATCGGATTGAGTTTTAGCGGGGGGGTGCGCTTGCGTGCTCTCTCGCTTTTTCCGTTTAAGAGGTGATGGTCATGGACATGAGCGTTAAGCTGAACTTGTCTTACCCAGCCGTGAAGTCGGCGGTCAGCACTACTGATAAGCCGGCCGAAAAGCCTAGCGCTGAAAGCACCCAGCCTGTTGCTGCAACGGGTAAAAGCTCAGATTCGGACAACTCGGATAAGTTGAAAATGGCCGTTCAGGAGATCGAAAAGTTCGTTCAGTCGGTCAAGCGTAACCTGGAGTTTTCCATCGATGAGTCGACGGGCAAGGTCATCGTGAAGGTGATTGCCAGCGAATCCGGTGAAGTCATCCGACAGATTCCATCCGCCGAAGCCATGAAACTGGCTGAAAGCCTGCACAACGCCAGAAACGTATTGTTCGATGCCAAAGCCTGACACTGGCATGAAACGTGTTTGTACGATCATTGACCGCGGCTAGTGGTCAATAGACCGGCAGCACATAGACAAGGAGATGCACATGGCAAGTCCAATTCTACCGGGTTCGGGCCTAGGCTCCGGTCTCGACATCGGTGCGATCGTGACCGCGCTGGTCAACTCCGACAAATCGGCCAAGCAGACGCTGATCACCAAACAGACGTCCATCAACACGGCCAAGATTTCTGCTACCGGCTCGTTGAAATCGGCTCTCGCAGCGTTCCAGACGGCCATGACCAACCTCGGTAAGAAAGACGCGCCTGCGTTTTCCGGTTTTACCGCGACGTCGGGTACGCCGACCACGTTGACCGTCACGTCTGATAACACCGCGGTAAATGGTAGCTATAGCGTTGTAGTGAACAACCTGGCGACCGGCTCCAAAGTGGCAAGCGCGGCGTTTGCCGGCGGTGCCAGCAGTGCCATTCCGACTGGTACGTTGAAAATCAGTCAAAATGGTATTGATTACCCGGTGACCATCGCGAGCGGCGCGACGTTGCAGTCGACCCGTGACGCGATCAACACCACGCTTCAAGGCAAAGGCATCAGCGCCAACATCGTGACCGACGGCAATGGTTCGCGATTGGTCATTGGTTCGACGGTGACAGGCGCGGGCTCCGATCTTACGGTCAGCGGTATTGCCGGGCTGGAAATCGACGGAACCAATAGCCTGGGGACCACTCCTGCTGCAGGCGCTTCTGGCAACATTGGTGGCTTGGCTTCGGATGCGTCGGTCACAATCGATGGCCTTACCGTCACCAGTAAAAGCAACACGATCAGCCAGGCGGTGGGTGGCATCAACATGACCTTGCTGGCGAAAAGTGCCACGCCGGTTACGGTCACCGTCGGCACTAACACCGATGGCCTGAAGACCTCGCTGCAGTCGTTCGTCGATGCCTATAACAACGTCATCAACACCCTGACCGCTCTGACCAAGCCAAGTCTGGACGACTCAGGCAAGCCGACCATCGGCGCGGCAATGACCGGTGACTCGTTGCCGCGGAACTTGATCACTGCTGTGCGCAATGAGCTGGTAGCGCCTGGAGCGGGCGGTCAGTTGTCGGTACTGTCGCAGTTGGGTATTCAGACCGATCAGAAGACCGGTACGCTGACCATCGACCCAACCAAGTACGCCAAGGCTATGGCAACCCCCGGGATGAGCAGTTCGGTACAGAACCTGTTCACGGGTACTGACACAAAAAATGGCCTGTTGACGCGTATGTCGGCAGCGATCACGCCTTACTCCCAGACTGGCGGGATTCTGGATCAGCGAAGCAGCAACCTGGGCAAGGTCCAGAAGGATCTGAGCAGCCAGCAGACGGCGCTGGATATACGCGTGACCAACCTCACCGCATCCCTGACGGCCAAGTACAACGCGATGGATCTGTTGGTCGGCCAGATGAAGGCCACTGCCAGCAACATCACCGGCTTCTTCCAGACGTTGAACGCTCAGCAGTCCAGCAGGTAGATATGGGCTGACGACAAAAACCCGGCTACGCTTTTCGGCGTGTGCCGGGTTTTTGTCTTCTGGTCTAAAGTTTTCAGTCTCGAAGACGATACACTGATCATACGAGTCATTGAGTGGCAGTGAGGTAGAACATGAATCCGAGGTTAGCCCTTCGGCAATATCAGAAGGTCGGGGCTCAGGCCCAGACGTCAGAAGCCAGTCCGCATCGCTTGGTGCAAATGCTGATGGAGGGTGGTCTGGATCGCATCGCTCAGGCCAAAGGCGCGATGGAGCGCAATGACATTCCCGGCAAGGGTGTGTCTATCAGCAAGGCCATCGGGATCATTGGTGGCTTGCGTGAAGGCCTGGATCTTGAAAAGGCTGCGGAAACTGTCGGCGAGCTCGACCGCCTCTACGCTTACATGATGAAGCGCCTCGCCGAGGCGAACATCAAGAGCGACCCGCTTATTCTCGACGAAGTCGCAGGTTTGCTGCGCACGGTCAAAGAAGGCTGGGACGCCATCGCCGCGCCAGGTCCGCAGTTTTAAGGAGATCATCATGAGTCTTGTATTGCAGCGAATCGAACACACCCGTGAAGCGTTGGTCGGAGCATTGGCCGAGCGCAACTGGGAAGCTATCGGTCAATTGGACCTTGATTGCCGTTCCTGCATGGAAGACGTCTTGAATGAAGACTCGCTGGACGAGGTGGCGTTGCGTGCCAACCTGGAGGAGTTGCTGGGGGTCTACAAGGAACTTCTCGAGGTGGCGATGGGGGAGAGGCAGGCGATTGTCGACGAGATGTCCCAGATCCACCAAGCACAGAACGCAGCAAAGGTTTACCATCTGTTTGGTTAATCCGCAGTTAATCCAAACATAGTGCGCCATAAATTTGACTGTGCACGGTTTTTTGACTTAACTAGTGGCTGGTTCCAGATTTCAGGCGTCTACAGGCATAACGTGTCTGCAAGCGTCTAGCTTGCCCCCTCATTTCGGGCATTGAGTTGACTAGGGAAGTTGCTATTGCATGTGGCGTGAAACCAAAATTCTGCTGATTGATGACGATAGCGTCCGTCGCCGCGACCTGGCGGTGATTTTAAATTTTCTCGGTGAAGAAAATTTACCCTGCGGGAGCCATGACTGGCAGCAGGCGGTCGGCTCTTTGTCATCAAGTCGTGAAGTGATCTGTGTCCTTATCGGGACGGTCAATGCTCCTGGCGCACTTCCGGGCCTGTTAAAGACACTCGCAACCTGGGATGAGTTCCTTCCGGTTTTGCTGATGGGCGATAATTCTTCCGTTGAATTGCCGGAAGACCAGCGTCGCCGAGTGCTTTCGACCCTCGAAATGCCACCCAGCTACAGCAAATTGCTCGACTCACTGCACCGTGCCCAGGTCTATCGCGAGATGTATGACCAGGCCCGCGAGCGCGGTCGTCATCGCGAACCCAATCTTTTCCGTAGCCTTGTCGGCACCAGTCGGGCGATTCAACACGTCCGTCAGATGATGCAGCAAGTGGCCGATACCGACGCCAGCGTGCTGATCCTTGGCGAGTCCGGGACCGGCAAGGAAGTGGTTGCGCGTAACCTGCACTATCACTCCAAGCGTCGCGATGCGCCGTTCGTGCCGGTCAACTGCGGGGCGATTCCGGCCGAGTTGCTGGAAAGCGAACTGTTCGGTCACGAGAAGGGTGCCTTCACCGGCGCAATCACCAGCCGCGCCGGGCGTTTCGAACTGGCCAATGGTGGCACCCTGTTCCTCGACGAAATCGGCGACATGCCGCTGCCGATGCAGGTCAAGTTGCTGCGCGTGTTGCAGGAGCGCACCTTCGAACGCGTGGGCAGTAACAAGACTCAGAGCGTCGACGTGCGCATCATCGCGGCGACCCACAAGAATCTCGAAAGCATGATCGAGATCGGCACCTTCCGCGAAGACTTGTACTATCGCCTGAACGTGTTCCCGATCGAGATGGCGCCCCTGCGCGAACGTGTCGAAGACATACCGCTGCTGATGAACGAATTGATCTCGCGCATGGAGCACGAGAAGCGCGGTTCCATCCGTTTCAACTCGGCGGCGATCATGTCGCTGTGTCGCCACGGCTGGCCGGGCAACGTTCGCGAACTGGCCAACCTGGTGGAACGCATGGCGATCATGCATCCGTACGGGGTGATCGGCGTGGTCGAGTTGCCGAAGAAATTCCGTTACGTCGATGACGAAGACGAACAGATGGTCGACAGCCTGCGCAGCGATCTTGAAGAGCGGGTGGCCATCAATGGTCACACCCCGGACTTCACCGCTAACGCCATGCTGCCACCTGAAGGCCTGGACCTGAAAGACTACCTCGGTGGTCTGGAGCAGGGTCTGATTCAGCAGGCGCTGGATGATGCCAACGGTATCGTCGCCCGTGCCGCTGAACGCCTGCGCATTCGCCGCACCACGCTGGTGGAGAAGATGCGCAAGTACGGCATGAGCCGTCGCGATGGAGATGAACAGGCGGATGATTGACGCCTGTTTTTCAAGTCGTTCATTTATGGGCGGTTTTTTTTAGGCACGGGTATTGCTACATCCCTCGCAACGTTCCGTTTAACTGACGGTCAGCCAAGCGAGAGAGCACGATGCCCCAAGCCGCCCAGATGTCTCCTGTCCCTGACACTTCGGGGCAACCGTCGTCCGTAGAGCAGGCAAGCCGGCTTGGCCTTGAGCAGGCGTTTGCGCTGTTCAGCCAGATGTCGAGCCAGTTGACCGATTCCTACAGCATGCTTGAAGCCCGGGTCACCGAGCTCAAGGGTGAGCTGGCGGTGGTCAGTGCCCAGCGCATGCAGGAGCTGGCGGAAAAAGAACGCCTGGCCAATCGCCTGCAAAACCTCCTCGATCTGTTGCCCGGCGGCGTTATCGTCATCGACGCCCAAGGCATCGTGCGCGAAGCCAACCCGGCGGCATGCGAACTGCTCGGTCTGCCCCTCGAAGGCGAACTCTGGCGCCATGTCATTGCCCGCTGCTTTGCACCTCGCGAAGACGACGGTCACGAAATCTCTCTCAAGGACGGTCGGCGTCTGTCGATTGCCACCCGCTCGCTGGATGCCGAGCCGGGTCAGTTGGTGTTGCTCAACGACCTGACTGAAACCCGTCAACTGCAAGGCCAGCTGGCTCGCCATGAGCGCCTGTCGTCTCTCGGCCGGATGGTCGCTTCCTTGGCTCATCAGATTCGTACGCCGTTGTCGGCCGCTTTGCTCTATGCCAGTCACTTGACCGAGCAGGAACTGCCGGTGGCCACGCAGCAGCGATTTGCCGGACGCTTGAAAGAGCGTTTGCATGAGCTCGAACATCAGGTGCGCGACATGCTGGTGTTCGCTCGCGGCGAGTTGCCGCTGACAGATCGCGTCACGCCCAAGGTGTTGATGCAGTCGCTGCAATCGGCGGCGCTGACCCATGTTCAGGAGTTACCGATCCGTTGGCAGTGCGACAGTCATGCCGGCGAATTGCTATGCAATCGCGACACCCTGATCGGGGCGATCCTCAACCTGATCGAGAACGCGATTCAGGCCAGTGCCGGCAATGTGCGTCTGAAGGTTCATCTCTATACGCGTGAAAACACCCTGCGCGTATGCGTCAGTGACAGCGGCAGTGGTATCGAGGCAAGTGTCCTGGCGCGTCTGGGCGAGCCGTTTTTTACCACCAAGACCACCGGCACAGGCCTGGGGTTGACCGTGGTCAAAGCGGTGGCCCGCGCTCATCAAGGAGAATTGCAATTGCGTTCGCGGCCAGGTCGCGGCACGTGTGCGCAGGTCATCCTGCCGCTTTTTTCGGGTGAACAAACCAGCGTTCAGGGAGCCGAGTGAAGGACATGGCAATCAAGGTTTTACTGGTCGAGGACGACCGCGCGCTACGCGAAGCGCTGGCCGATACGCTGCTGCTCGCGGGGCACGATTACACGGCGGTCGGTTCGGCCGAAGAGGCGCTGGCGACGGTGGCTGTCGAGGCGTTCAACCTGGTCATCAGCGACGTCAATATGCCGGGCATGGACGGGCATCAATTGCTCGGCTTGCTGCGAGCGCGACAGCCACAGTTGCCGGTGTTGCTGATGACCGCTCACGGCGCTGTCGAGCGTGCGGTCGATGCGATGCGTCAAGGTGCGGCGGATTATCTGGTCAAGCCGTTCGAGCCCAAGGCCTTGCTCGATCTGGTGGCGCGACACGCGCTGGGTAATCTCGGTGCGGGCGAAAGCGAAGGGCCGATTGCGTTCGAGCCTGCCAGTGCGCAACTGCTGGAATTGGCGGCGCGGGTCGCGCGCAGTGACTCTACCGTGTTGATCTCTGGCGAGTCCGGTACCGGCAAAGAGGTGCTGGCGCGCTATATCCACCAGCATTCCCATCGCGCCACTCAGCCATTCATTGCGATCAATTGCGCCGCGATCCCGGACAACATGCTCGAAGCCACGTTGTTCGGTCATGAAAAAGGTTCGTTCACCGGCGCCATAGCGGCGCAGGCTGGCAAATTCGAACAGGCCGATGGCGGCACCATCCTGCTCGACGAAATTTCTGAGATGCCCCTCGGCCTGCAGGCCAAGTTGCTGCGCGTCTTGCAAGAGCGCGAAGTCGAGCGTGTCGGCGCGCGCAAACCGATCACCCTGGATATTCGGGTCGTGGCCACCACCAACCGCGACCTGGCCGGTGAAGTGGCGGCGGGACGGTTTCGTGAAGACCTTTATTATCGGCTGTCGGTGTTCCCGCTGGCCTGGCGTCCGTTGCGCGAGCGTACCGCCGACATCCTGCCGTTGGCCGAGCGCCTGCTGGCCAAACACGTCAATAAAATGAAGCATGCGGCGGCAACACTCTCGCCCGAAGCGCGAGCGTGCCTGATTGCTTATCGGTGGCCGGGCAATGTGCGTGAGCTGGATAACGCTATCCAGCGCGCGCTGATTCTGCAGCAGGGCGGTTTGATCCAGCCGCAGGATTTTTGCCTGTCCGGGCCGGTGGCCTGCGCGCCGTTGCCGGTGTTGGCGGCGGTACCCGTGCGCGCAGTCGAGGTTGAAGCCGAGTCGGGCGGAGCGCTGGGCGATGACCTGCGACGTCGTGAATTTCAGATGATCATCGACACCTTGCGTGCTGAGCGTGGTCGTCGCAAGGAAGCGGCCGAGCGGCTGGGCATCAGCCCGCGCACCTTGCGCTACAAGTTGGCGCAGATGCGCGACGCCGGAATGGACGTCGAAGCCTACTTGTTCGCCACCTGATTCGTCAGGGACAACGCTCGGGAAGGGCTTTTGTTCAGAACGGCCACGGAGCTGGCACCCTTGTTGCTAACACCTCACTACCCGCCGAGTGAGTGTCAAAAAATTGCGGGTCGCCAACGACGTAAGCTCGTCAAAGAGAGAAGCCATGAGCCAAGGTATTGAATTCAATCGGTTGATGCTGGACATGCGTTCCATGCAAATGGATGCCATGTCTGCGCCGAAATCGACTGCCGCCGTTCCAGAACTGGGTGGCAGCAGCTTTTCCGACATGCTCGGTCAGGCTGTCAATAAAGTGAATGACACGCAGCAAGCATCCAATCAGTTGGCCAGCGCCTTCGAGATTGGCAAGAGCGGCGTCGACCTGACGGACGTGATGATTTCCTCGCAGAAGGCGAGCGTGTCTTTCCAGGCGTTGACCCAAGTGCGCAACAAGTTGGTTCAGGCCTATCAAGACATCATGCAGATGCCGGTTTAAGGACGTATTGAGTCATGGCAGAAGCAATCGCCGATAACGTTCCGGCCAAGGCCACTCCGGTAGACGGCAAACCGCCGCTGTTCGGATTGTCCTTCCTGGAAAACCTCTCCGAGATGACCATGTTGCGTCAGGTGGGCCTGTTGGTCGGCCTGGCTGCGAGCGTGGCGATTGGCTTTGCCGTGGTGTTGTGGTCCCAGCAGCCGGATTACCGGCCTCTGTACGGCAGTCTTGCCGGCATGGATGCCAAACAGGTCATGGAAACCCTGGCCGCTGCCGACATTCCCTACACCGTTGAACCCAACTCCGGTGCCTTGCTGGTCAAGGCCGATGACGTGTCCCGTGCGCGGCTCAAGCTCGCGGCTGCTGGTGTCACTCCCAGCGACGGTAACATCGGCTTTGAAATCCTCGACAAGGACCAGGGCCTGGGGACCAGCCAGTTCATGGAAGCGACCCGTTATCGTCGTGGCCTGGAAGGCGAACTGGCGCGCACCATTTCCAGCCTGAACAACGTCAAGGGTGCCCGCGTGCACCTGGCGATTCCGAAAAGCTCGGTGTTCGTGCGTGACGAGCGCAAGCCAAGCGCGTCGATCCTGGTTGAACTGTATTCCGGCCGCTCGCTGGAGCCGGGCCAGGTACTGGCGATCATCAACCTGGTGGCAACCAGTGTTCCCGAGCTGAGCAAATCGCAGATCACCGTGGTCGACCAGAAGGGCAACCTGCTGTCCGATCAGGCGGAAAATTCTGAACTGACCATGGCCGGCAAGCAATTCGATTACAGCCGTCGCATGGAAAGCATGCTGACCCAGCGCGTGCACAACATCCTGCAACCGGTGCTGGGTAATGATCGCTATAAAGCCGAAGTCTCGGCCGACGTGGACTTCAGCGCCATCGAGTCGACGTCCGAGCAATTCAACCCGGATCAACCGGCGTTGCGCAGCGAGCAGTCGGTCAACGAACAACGCACCGCCAGCAATGGCCCGCAAGGTGTGCCGGGTGCCTTGAGCAACCAGCCGCCGTCGCCGGCCTCTGCGCCGCAAACCACCGGTGGCAGCACCGCAGCGGCCGGCATGGTTCAGCCAGGCCAGCCATTGATCGATGCCAACGGCCAGCAAATCATGGACCCGGCTACCGGTCAGCCGATGCTGGCACCGTACCCGGCGGACAAGCGTCAACAGTCCACCAAGAACTTCGAGCTTGATCGTTCCATCAGCCACACCAAGCAGCAGCAGGGGCGTTTGAATCGCTTGTCGGTGTCGGTGGTGGTGGACGATCAGGTCAAGGTCAACGCATCCAACGGCGAAACCACCCGTGCACCGTGGAGCGCCGACGAATTGGCGCGCTTCACTCGCCTGGTCCAGGACGCCGTCGGTTTCGACGCCAGTCGTGGTGACAGCGTCAGCGTGATCAATATGCCGTTCTCCGCCGAGCGCGGTGAAGTGATTGCCGATATTCCGTTCTACTCCCAGCCGTGGTTCTGGGACATCGTCAAGCAAGTGCTGGGTGTCTTGTTCATCCTGGTGCTGGTGTTCGGCGTGCTGCGCCCGGTGCTCAACAACATCACCGGTGGCGGCAAAGGCAAGCAACTTGCAGGTCTGGGCAGCGACGTGGAACTCGGTGGCATGGGCGGCCTGGACGGCGAACTGTCCAACGACCGCGTCAGCCTCGGTGGCCCGACCAGCATCCTGCTGCCGAGCCCGAGCGAAGGCTATGACGCGCAGTTGAACGCAATCAAGAGTTTGGTGGCAGAAGATCCGGGCCGTGTGGCCCAGGTCGTGAAAGAGTGGATTAACGCAGATGAGTGATAACCGAGCCGTTGCCGCCAAACTGACCAAGGTCGACAAAGCCGCGATTCTGCTGCTGTCCCTCGGTTCCACCGATGCTGCGCAAGTGCTGCGCCACATGGGGCCCAAGGAGGTCCAGCGTGTGGGCGTGGCGATGGCCCAGATGGGCAACGTGCACCGCGAACAGGTCGAGCAGGTCATGAGCGAGTTCGTCGACATCGTCGGCGACCAGACCAGCCTGGGCGTCGGTTCCGATGACTACGTGCGCAAAATGCTCACCCAGGCACTGGGCGAAGATAAGGCCAACGGCCTGATCGATCGCATCCTGCTGGGCGGCAACACCAGTGGCCTAGACAGCCTGAAGTGGATGGAACCGCGCGCCGTCGCCGACGTGATCCGTTACGAGCACCCACAGATCCAGGCGATCGTCGTGGCGTACCTCGACCCGGACCAGGCCGGTGAAGTGCTGGGCAACTTCGACCACAAGGTGCGCCTGGACATCATTCTGCGAGTGTCCTCGTTGAACACGGTGCAGCCAGCCGCGCTGAAAGAACTCAACCAGATTCTCGAGAAGCAGTTCTCCGGCAACTCGAATGCCTCGCGCACCACCCTGGGTGGCATCAAGCGCGCGGCCGATATCATGAACTTCCTCGACAGCTCGATCGAAGGCCAGTTGATGGACTCGATTCGCGAAGTCGACGAAGACCTGTCCGGTCAGATCGAAGACCTCATGTTCGTGTTCAACAACCTGTCCGATGTCGACGACCGCGGGATCCAGGCATTGCTGCGCGAAGTGTCTTCCGACGTGCTGGTGCTGGCCCTCAAGGGTTCGGACGAAGGCGTCAAGGAGAAGATCTTCAAGAACATGTCCAAGCGTGCGGCCGAACTGTTGCGCGACGACCTCGAGGCCAAGGGCCCGGTGCGCGTCAGCGACGTGGAAACCGCACAGAAAGAAATCCTCACCATTGCCCGCCGTATGGCCGAAGCCGGAGAAATCGTTCTCGGCGGGAAGGGCGGCGAAGAGATGATCTAAGGTCACTATGTCGTCCAAACATGATGAGTCCCAGACCGACCTGATCCGTGGCAAGGCCGTCGCCGGTTTTGACGTCTGGGCGTTGCCCAGTTTCGACCCTTTTGTGCCAGAGCCCGAGCCGGAACCCGAACCCGAGCCGCCGGAAATGGAAGAGGTGCCGCTGGACGAAGTCCAGCCACTGACCCTGGAAGAGCTCGAAAGCATTCGCCAGGAGGCCTACAACGAAGGCTTCGCGGTGGGCGAGAGAGAAGGTTTTCACAGCGCCACGCTCAAGGTTCGTCAGGAAGCGGAAGCGATCCTGGCGCCCAAAGTCGCAGGCCTGGAGCAGATGATGGTCAACCTGTTCGAGCCCATCGCCGAGCAGGACACCCAGATCGAAAAGTCGCTGATCGACCTCGTGCAGCACATCACCAAGCAGGTGATTCAGCGCGAACTGGCCATCGACTCGACGCAGATCGAACACGTCATGCGCGAGGCACTCAAGCTTTTGCCGTTGGGCGCGACCAATGTGCGCTTGTACATCAACCCGCAAGATTTCGAACAGGTCAAAGCCCTGCGCGAGCGCCATGAAGAAACCTGGCGCATCGTCGAGGACGTGTCCCTGTTGCCCGGCGGTTGCCGGGTCGAAACTGAACACAGTCGCATCGACGCCACCGTCGAAACCCGTGTGGCGCAAGTCATGGTCAAACTGTTCGATCAGTTGCATGACCAGGCCTTGCACCCGGCGGAGCCGGATCTGAGCCTGGAATTGCCCATCGACGACAAACCGGCAGTGGCGCCGGTAGAAGGGCACGCGGACGATCCCGATGCGCCTTGATCGCACCAGCTTCGCCAAGCGCCTGGGCAGCTACGCCGAGGTTACCGAGCTCGCCGGGACGCCGATCCTTGAAGGTCGCTTGCTGCGCATGGTCGGCCTGACCCTCGAAGCCGAGGGCTTGCGCGCCGCCATGGGCAGTCGCTGCATGGTCATCAACGACGACAGTTATCAGCCGGTGCAGGTCGAAGCTGAAGTCATGGGCTTTTCCGGCAGCAAGGTTTTCCTGATGCCGGTCGGCAGCGTCGCCGGCATTGCGCCGGGTGCCCGAGTAGTGCCGTTGGCCGATACCGGTCGCTTGCCGATGGGCATGAGCATGCTCGGGCGGGTGCTCGACGGTGCCGGTCGTGCGCTGGACGGCAAGGGTGGCATGAAAGCCGAAGACTGGGTGCCGATGGATGGCCCGACCATCAACCCGCTCAAGCGTGAACCGATCAGCGAGCCGCTGGACGTGGGTATTCGCACCATCAACGGATTGTTGACGGTCGGTCGTGGTCAGCGTCTCGGCCTGTTCGCTGGTACCGGTGTCGGTAAATCCGTGCTGCTGGGCATGATGACGCGCTTCACCGAGGCCGACATTATTGTCGTCGGGCTGATCGGTGAGCGGGGTCGTGAAGTTAAAGAGTTCATCGAGCACATCCTCGGTGAAGAAGGGCTCAAGCGTTCGGTGGTCGTCGCGTCGCCGGCGGACGATGCACCATTGATGCGTCTGCGCGCCGCAATGTACTGCACGCGCATCGCCGAGTATTTTCGCGACAAGGGCAAAAATGTCCTGTTGCTCATGGATTCCCTGACCCGTTTCGCCCAGGCCCAGCGCGAAATCGCCCTGGCCATCGGCGAGCCTCCGGCTACCAAAGGCTATCCGCCGTCGGTATTCGCCAAGTTGCCGAAACTGGTGGAGCGGGCCGGTAATGCCGAGAAGGGCGGTGGTTCGATCACCGCGTTTTACACCGTATTGTCCGAAGGCGATGACCAGCAGGACCCGATTGCCGACTCGGCGCGAGGCGTGCTCGACGGGCACATCGTGCTGTCCCGGCGTCTGGCTGAAGAAGGTCACTACCCGGCCATCGATATCGAAGCGTCCATCAGCCGGGTTATGCCGTCAGTGGTCAGTCCCGAGCACATGACGCGCGCGCAGATGTTCAAGCAGTACTGGTCGCGCTATCAGCAAAGTCGCGACCTGATCAGCGTCGGTGCCTACGTGCCGGGCGGTGATCGAGAAACCGACATCGCGATTTCGCTGCAACCGGCCATGACCACGTATCTGCGTCAGGGCTTGAACGACAACATCGGCATGGCGGCCAGCGAAAACCATCTCGCTACCATCTTCGCCCCGGCAGCGGGCGGCTAACCGGCCATGGCCCAGAGCCGTGCGGCACGCCTGGCACCCGTGGTGGAAATGGCTGAAAAGGCCGAAAAAACCGCGGTCATGCGCCTTGGGCACTTTCAGGGCCAGGTGCGTCTGGCGGAGAGCAAACTCGCCGACCTCGAAAGCTTTCGCCTCGATTATCAGGAGCAATGGATCGTACGCGGCAGCAGTGGCGTTTCCGGCCAATGGTTGCTCGGCTATCAAGGCTTTCTTGCACAATTGGGCACTGCCATCGATCAACAGCGCCAGAGCTTGAACTGGCACCAGAACAACCTCAACAAGGCGCGCGAGTCCTGGCAGCAGGCGTTTGCACGGGTTGAAGGGTTGCGAAAACTTGTACAACGTTACATGGCCGAAGCGCGCAAGCTCGAAGACAAGCGCGAACAGAAGCTGCTGGATGAATTGTCCCAGCGGTTGCCGCGGCATGATCCTTATTGAATTGTTGTTCTTGCCCCCATTCGAACCAAGTGCTAAACCTTGTACACGTACGCTCACCCATGACAAGGAAGCCGTTAGATGTCAGTTACTACAGAAACCTCCAAGGATGGGACCAAGCTGACGATTTCGATCAAGGGGCGCTTCGATTTCGCCAGGCATTCGGAATTTCGTGAGTCCTACGAAAACCTTGAGCCAAAACCGGAATCCTTCGAAGTGAATTTGAAGGACGCCACGTATCTCGACAGTTCGGCGCTCGGAATGCTCTTGCTGTTGCGTGATCACGCCGGTGGTGAGAATGCCGAAATCAAGTTGACCAATGCCAACGCCGATGTGCGCAAGATTCTCGCGATCTCCAACTTCGAACAAATTTTCGACGTTGCATGACTGCCCCACAGCCGTCACTCGAGCCGCTGACAATTCTCATCGCTGAAGACAGCGCGGCCGATCGCATGCTGCTGTCGAGCATTGTCCGACGCCAGGGGCATCAAGTCCTGACCGCCGCCAACGGTGCCGAGGCCGTCGAGGTTTTTCGCCTGCAACGGCCGCACCTGGTGCTGATGGACGCCATGATGCCGGTCATGGATGGATTCGAAGCGGCGCGGCAGATCAAGGATCTGGCCGGGGAAACCCTGGTGCCAATCATCTTCCTGACCTCGCTGACTGAAAGCGAAGCCTTGGCCCGTTGTCTGGAGGCCGGCGGCGACGATTTTCTGGCAAAACCCTATAACCAGGTGATCCTCGCCGCCAAAATCAAGGCAATGGACCGCTTGCGACGGTTGCAGGCCACGGTGCTGCAGCAGCGCGACCTGATCTCCAAGCACAACGACTACTTGCTCAATGAGCAGCGGGTAGCCAAAGCCGTGTTCGACAAGGTGGCGCATTCGGGCTGTCTGAACGCACCGAACATCCGCTACCTGCAATCGCCTTATGCGCTGTTCAACGGCGATCTGCTGCTCGCGGCTTTCACCCCGGCCGGCGACATGCACGTGCTGCTGGGCGATTTCACCGGTCATGGTCTGCCCGCCGCTGTTGGCGCCATGCCTCTGGCTGAAGTCTTCTACGGCATGACAGCCAAGGGCTACGGCCTGGCAGAAACCCTGCGCGAGATGAACGCCAAGCTCAAACGCATCCTGCCGGTGGATATGTTCTGTTGCGCGACGCTGCTGTGCCTGAGCTTTCAGCGACGTTCGGTGGAGGTCTGGAACGGCGGGATGCCGGACGGTTATCTGCACCGCATCGCCAGTGGTGAGCGCACGCCGCTGCTGGCGCGACATTTACCGCTGGGGGTGCTTAGCCCGCAAACCTTCAATGACAGCACCGAAGTGTTTCCGATGGCCGTTGGCGATCGTGTATTCCTGTTGTCCGACGGGGTCATCGACACCTGCGATGCCAACGAACAGTTGTTTGGCGTGGAACGCTTGCAGCGGGTGTTTGCGGCCAATCGAGAGCCTGATGCGCTGTTCGAGGAGATCGAGCAGGCGTTGCGGGATTTCCGTGGCGAAGCGCGCGATGACGTGAGCATGGTGGAGATCAGTCTGCTGGAAGCGGCGCAACTGAGCCCGCCAGCGTTGGTGTACTCCGACAGTGGTCAGTCATGCCCGCTGGACTGGTCGGTGAGTTTCGAGTTTCGTGCCGATACCCTCAAACGGTACAACCCGTTGCCTTACCTGTTGCAATTACTGCTTGAGGTGCATGGCCTGCGGGCTCAGAGTGGTGCGCTCTATAGTGTACTGGCAGAGCTTTATTCCAATGCTCTGGAGCATGGCGTGCTCGGCCTGGATTCCAGCCTCAAACGCGATGCGGCGGGTTTCGCCCGCTATTATCAGCAACGCAATGAGCGGCTGGATGAGCTGCGAGACGGTTGCGTGCGGGTGCATCTGCAGGTCGCGCCACACGGCGAAGGCGGTCATCTGATTATCCGGGTAGAAGACAGCGGCGCGGGTTTTGACGTGGCCCGGGTGATGGAGCGTCCCGTCGATGGTGGTCGTCTGTCGGGGCGCGGCGTCAGTCTGATCCGTCAGTTGAGCCACAACGCAAGTTGGACCGACAATGGTCGTAGTGCACGCGTGGAGTTTTTCTGGGAGGCTCTGGCATAATTTACCCATTCTTGATCAAGGAGTGAGCAAGTGGCTGACACACACCTGAACCGCGAGGCGCTGAGCTCGTTGCGGGAAATTATGGAAGATGAGTATCCGATGTTGTTGGATACCTTCATCGCCGATTCCGAAGAACGTTTGCGCGTGTTGCGAAAGGCTAAAGATACCGCCCAGATAAAGGAGACCGCCCATAGTTTCAAGGGCAGTAGCAGCAACATGGGCGCTACACGCCTCGCTGAGCTGTGCAATGAACTTGAGCAGCGCGCCGAGCAAAAAAAACTCGCTGGCATTGAAAAACTGGTCGGGGAAATCGACGACGAGTTCGCCTTTATCCGACCGCTGTACGAGGCGGAGCGCCAGCGCTCTCCCGCTGGCTAAGGCGACCATTCGGCACTTTTGACATCGGTCGGTCAGACCTGGCTCGACCTTTGCAATCAACTCTCTCAACTGTACCTACGATCTCAGTGCAGCGGAGACTGTTTAATGCCCGTTACCCCACATTCGCTTCTTCAGGCTGTTGCCACGGCCAAGACTCAAGCCGCCAACGCCAATACCCCGGCACCGGCCTCTGAGCCAGCGGGAAAGGCGTCCAGCTTCGCTGATGTTTACGCTCACCAAGCCCAGAACAAGCCTTCTGTGGTAGCGGATAAACCTGCCAAACCTGTTACTGACAGCGGCCCAAAGGGGTCGGGCAAAAAGGATGTCAGCAACGATAAGCCTGCCGCCCCGGAGCCGGCGGTTGCCGATAGCGGCAATTCCTTGCCTGCCGATAAACCGGCGCAGGCTAACGGCACGACCACCAGCGATGACAAGACTGACGTCACTGCAACACCCGTGGCCGATACGACGCCGGTGGACCCTGCCTTGATGCCGGGGGTGCTGCCGCTGGTAACCGTTCCGGTCGCGCCATCGGCCCCGCCGGTTGCCCAGAGTGCTCAGCCGCAGGTTGAAGCGTCAGTGGCCTCTGTCATTGCCGCACCTACGCCAGCACCGGCGGCCGCCGCCGCTACCGCTGCCGATAGCGATTTCGATCCTGCAGCTGACCCGCTCGATGCGCTGCCAGCCGTACGCATGGCCATGGAGCAGAGTGGTCACGTCTCAGCCAGCAGCCAGGCTCAGCCTAAAGCGACGCCCGCACAGACTCAGGCCGACGGCGAACTGACCTCGGCGCAGAGTTTTACCGCTGGCATGGCCAACATGCTCAATGTGCAAGCCGACAAGGACAGCACCAGCCAGGGTGGCGAGAAAGCCTTCAGCGGTCTGATCGATGACGGTCTCAAGGACCTGAAGAGCGCCACCAGCGACACCCGTGTCGATGACTTTGCCAACCGTCTGGCGGCATTGACCCAGGCGGCCACCCCCAAAACCGCCAATGCCTTGCCGGTGAACCAGCCAATCGCCATGCACCAGAGCGGCTGGACCGAAGAGGTGGTCAACCGGGTCATGTACCTCTCCAGCGCCAACCTGAAGGCAGCGGACATTCAGTTGCAACCCGCTGAACTGGGGCGTCTAGACATTCGGGTGAACATGATTCCCGATCAGCAGACCCAGATCACCTTCATGAGCGCCCATCCAAGCGTGCGCGAGGCGCTGGACGGGCAAATGCATCGCCTGCGCGACATGTTCGCGCAACAGGGCATGGGTCAGGTTGACGTCAACGTGTCCGACCAATCGCGTGGCTGGCAAGGTCAGGGGCAGGGCCAGGAACAGGCGCAGCAAGGGCAGGGTGGCCGTACCAATGCCAGTGGTGGTCGTCTCGACGCAATGGATGACGAGATCACTCCGAGCGTCGCCGAAGTGGCCGCCGCCACGGCCACCAGTGTCATCGGCTCCAGCGCCGTCGACTACTACGCCTGATCAAACGCAATACCCGCTCTTGTGGGAGCGAGCTTGCTCGCGATAGCGGTGTAGCAGTCAACGAGCATGTTGAATGTCACACCGCTATCGCGAGCAGGCTTGCTCCCACATTTGTTTTATGGTGTCCATCAATCCCCGCCCAGCCCTCGTCAGACACTTCTGGCATAACACTTGCTCTTGCCTTGCCGTGCGACTGTGAAAACCCGAATAGTGACGGATTATTGGCATGGCGAAGAGCGACGCAGCAGTAAAAGACCCCGCAACCAAAGGCAAGATCAAGCTGATCATTTTGATCGTGGTGGCTCTGCTGCTGGCGATTGGCGTGTCTGTGGGGGCGACCTGGTTTTTCATGCACAGCGCCCAGAGCAAACCTGCTGAGGCGCAACCGGCCGTGGTCGGCAAGCAGCCAGCGATCTTCGAACCGATGGCCCCGGCCTTCGTGGCCAACTACAACGTGAACGGTCGCCAGCGCTACATGCAGGTGAGCATCACCCTGCAAGGTCGCAATCAGGCCGACCTCGAAGCGCTCAAAGTGCACATGCCGGTGATCCGCAACAACCTGGTGATGCTGTTCTCCGGCCAGGATTTCGCCACGCTGGCGACGCCGGTCGGCCAGGAGATGTTGCGTCAGAAGGCCACGGCCAGCGTCCAGGAAGTGGCGCAGAAAGAACTCGGCAAAGTGGTGATCGAACAGCTGCTTTTCACTAATTTCGTACTGCAGTAGGAACACGACATGGCCGTGCAAGACCTGCTGTCCCAGGATGAGATCGATGCGCTGTTGCATGGTGTCGACGATGGTCTGGTACAGACCGATAACGTTGCTGAACCCGGCAGCGTCAAAAGCTACGACTTGACGAGCCAGGATCGTATCGTCCGCGGACGCATGCCGACCCTGGAAATGATCAACGAGCGTTTCGCCCGCTACACCCGCATCAGCATGTTCAACATGCTGCGCCGCTCGGCAGACGTTGCCGTCGGTGGTGTGCAGGTGATGAAGTTTGGCGAATACGTGCACTCGCTGTACGTCCCGACCAGCCTCAACCTCGTCAAGATCAAGCCGTTGCGCGGCACCGCTCTGTTCATCCTCGACGCCAAGCTGGTGTTCAAGCTGGTGGACAACTTTTTTGGTGGCGACGGTCGTCACGCCAAGATCGAAGGACGTGAATTCACCCCCACCGAACTGCGCGTGGTGCGCATGGTGCTGGAGCAGGCCTTCGTCGATTTGAAGGAAGCCTGGCAGGCGATCATGGAAGTGAACTTCGAGTACATCAACTCCGAAGTGAACCCGGCCATGGCCAACATCGTCGGCCCGAGCGAGGCCGTCGTCGTGTCGACGTTCCACATCGAGCTCGATGGCGGTGGCGGCGACCTGCACGTAACCATGCCGTACTCGATGATCGAGCCGGTGCGCGAGATGCTCGATGCCGGCTTCCAGTCGGACCTGGACGACCAGGACGAGCGCTGGATCAACGCCTTGCGCCAGGACGTGCTGGATGTCGACGTGCCGATCGGTGCCACGGTTGCCCGTCGCCAGTTGCGTTTGCGCGACATTCTGCACATGCAGCCGGGGGACGTGATCCCGGTCGACATGCCGGAAGAAATGATCATGCGCGCCAACGGCGTGCCGGCCTTCAAGGTCAAGATGGGCTCGCACAAAGGCAACCTCGCGTTGCAGGTGATCGAGCCGATCGAGCGCCGCTGACAGGCGCTCCAATCCCCCCTTTAATTCGCTGCTCTTGACTGAGCAGTTGCTCGCCGAGGACACATGATGAACGACGATATGAACGCCCAGGACGACCAGGCACTGGCTGATGAATGGGCCGCGGCCCTGGAAGAAACCGGAGACGCCGGGCAGGCCGATATCGATGCGCTGCTGGCGGCCGATAGCGGTTCGTCGGGCTCCAACCGTCTGCAGATGGAAGAGTTCGGCAGCGTGCCGAAGAATCACGAGCCGGTCACCCTGGACGGTCCGAACCTGGACGTGATCCTCGACATCCCGGTGTCGATTTCCATGGAAGTGGGCAGCACCGACATCAACATCCGTAACCTGCTGCAACTCAACCAGGGCTCGGTGATCGAGCTGGATCGCCTGGCCGGTGAGCCGCTGGACGTACTGGTCAACGGCACCCTTATCGCTCACGGCGAAGTGGTTGTGGTCAACGAGAAGTTCGGCATTCGCCTGACGGACGTGATCAGCCCAAGCGAACGCATCAAGAAGCTGCGCTAAGTGAAAAAGGTTCTGGGTGCTTTGCCGGGATTGCTGCTGGCGTTGCCGTTCAGTGTTCTGGCTGCCGAGCCGGTGGCGAGCGCTGCGACGGTCGCTGCTGCGCCGGTGGTCAACAGTGGTGTGGCCGGGCAATTGACGCAGCTGGTGTTCGGTTTGCTGCTGGTGCTGGGGTTGATTTTCTTCCTCGCCTGGCTGTTGCGCCGGGTCCAGCAGGCCGGGCCGGCGGGCAAAGGGCAGGTGATCGAGCTGATCGGCTCGCGCGCGCTGGGCCCGCGTGACCGTTTGATGCTGGTGCAGGTCGGCAACGAGCAGATCCTGCTTGGCTTGAGCCCTGGCACCATCACCGCGCTGCACGTGCTCAAGGAGCCGGTGCAAGTGCCTGGCGGTACCGAGAAAGCGACTCCGGAGTTTGCCCAGCATCTGTTAAGGATGCTCGGCAAGGATCAGAAGGATAAGAAGTAATGGGTGCGTTACGCATCGTCTTGACGCTGGCCCTGGTGCTGGCCGCGCCGTTGGCGTTCGCCGCCGATCCGTTGTCGATCCCGGCGATCACCTTGGGCACCAATGCCAACGGCGCCCAGGAATACTCGGTCAGTCTGCAAATCCTGCTGATCATGACCGCGCTGAGTTTTATCCCGGCGTTCGTCATGCTGATGACCAGTTTCACCCGGATCATCATCGTCTTCTCGATCCTGCGTCAGGCCCTGGGCTTGCAGCAGACGCCGTCGAACCAGATCCTCACCGGCATGGCGCTGTTCCTGACGCTGTTCATCATGGCGCCGGTATTCGACCGGGTGAATCAGGACGCCTTGCAGCCGTACCTGGCGGAAAAACTCACCGCCCAGGATGCCGTGGCCAAGGCCCAGGTGCCGATCAAGGACTTCATGCTGGCCCAGACGCGCAGCAGCGATCTCGAGCTGTTCATGCGCCTGTCCAAGCGCACCGACATCGCTTCGCCGGATCAGGCGCCGCTGACCATTCTGGTCCCGGCGTTCGTCACGTCAGAGCTTAAAACCGCGTTCCAGATTGGCTTCATGATCTTCATTCCGTTCCTGATCATCGACCTGGTCGTGGCCAGTGTGCTGATGGCGATGGGCATGATGATGCTTTCGCCGCTGATCATTTCCCTGCCATTCAAGATCATGCTGTTTGTGCTGGTGGATGGCTGGGCGTTGATAATCGGTACGTTGGCCAGCAGTTTCGGAGGTGTTTCGCCATGACGCCAGAAGTCGCCGTAGACATCTTTCGCGACGCCCTGTGGCTGACCACCATGATGGTCGCGGTGCTGGTGATTCCGAGTCTGCTGGTCGGCCTGTTGGTGGCGATGTTCCAGGCGGCGACCCAGATCAACGAACAGACCCTGAGCTTCTTGCCGCGTCTGCTGGTGATGCTGGTGACGCTGATCGTCGCCGGCCCTTGGCTAGTGCAGACCTTCATGGAATACATCCAGCGCTTGTACGGCAGTATTCCCATGGTCATCGGCTAATTCATGTCGTCGCTGCTGCAACTGACCGATACCCAGATCAGCACCTGGGTGGCGACGTTCATGTTGCCGCTGTTTCGCGTCGGCACGATGCTGATGGTCATGCCGATTTTTGGCACAACCCTGGTCCCCCGGCGGGTGCGGGCCTATCTGGCCCTGGCGATTACGGTCGTGATCACCCCGGCACTACCGCCGATGCCGCCGGTCAATCCGCTGGACCTCAGCGGCCTGCTGCTGATTGGCGAACAGATCCTTATCGGTGCAGTGCTGGGTTTCTCCCTTCAGTTGTTCTTCCAGGCCTTTGTGGTGGCCGGGCAGATTGTCGCGATTCAGATGGGCATGGGCTTCGCGTCCATGGTCGACCCTACCAACGGTGTGTCGGTGGCGGTGATCGGGCAGTTCTTCACCATGCTGGTGACGCTGATGTTCCTGGGGATGAATGGTCACCTGGTGGTCTTCGAAGTGCTCACCGAAAGCTTTACCACGCTGCCGGTCGGCAGTGGGTTCATGGTCAATCATTACTGGGAAATGGCCGGTAAGCTCGGTTGGGTGCTGGGTGCCGCGTTAGTGCTGGTGCTGCCGGCAATCACCGCGTTGCTGGTGGTCAATATCGCGTTTGGCGTGATGACCCGGGCGGCGCCGCAGCTGAACATTTTCTCCATCGGTTTTCCGCTGACCCTGGTACTCGGGATGTTCATTCTCTGGGTCAGCCTGGGTGACATCCTCAATCAGTACCAACCCATGGCCATCGAGGCCTTGCAGTTGTTGCGCGAACTGGCACAGGCGCGCTGAGTCATGGCTGAGAGCGAAAGCGGTCAAGACAAAACAGAAGACCCCACGGACAAGCGCAAGAAAGACTCCCGCGACAAAGGCGAGGTGGCGCGATCCAAGGAACTCAACACCCTGGCGATCATGCTTGTTGGCGCCAGTGCGCTGCTGATTTTCGGCGGTGCCCTGGCACAAGACATGATGGAGCTGATGCGCATCAACTTCTCGCTGCCTCGGGAAGTGATCATGGACCAGAAATCCATGGCCAATTACTTGCTGCGCTCGGGGCAAATCGGCTTGTGGGCGATTCAGCCCATCATGATCTCGTTGGTGCTGGCGGCGATCATCGGCCCGATTTCCTTGGGCGGCTGGCTGTTTGCGTTCAGCTCCATGGCGCCGAAGTTCAGCCGGATGAACCCGCTCAGTGGCCTCAAGCGGATGTTTTCCACCAAGGCGCTGGTGGAGCTGATCAAGGCGTTTGCCAAATTCATCATCGTCCTGTTCGTGGCGCTCGCAGTGTTGTCGTCGGACATCGCTGACTTGCAGCGCATCGCCCATGAGCCGTTGGAAATGGCGATCATTCACAGCCTGCAAGTGGTGGGCTGGAGTACGTTGTGGATGGCCTGCGGGCTGATCATCATCGCTGCCGTCGATGTGCCGGTGCAGCTGTGGGAAAGCCACAAGAAACTGCTGATGACCAAGCAGGAAGTGCGCGACGAGCATAAGGATCAGGAAGGGCGACCGGAGGTCAAGCAGCGGATTCGTCAACTGCAGCGCGAAATGTCCCAGCGCCGGATGATGGCGGCGATCCCGGAGGCCGACGTGGTCATCACCAACCCGACCCACTACGCCGTCGCCCTCAAATACGATCCGGAGAAGGGTGGCGCGCCGATGTTACTGGCCAAGGGCAGCGACTTCCTGGCGTTGAAGATTCGTGAAATCGCCGTGGCCAACAATGTGCTTCTGCTCGAATCGCCGGCCCTGGCGCGCTCGATCTATTACTCCACCGAGCTGGAGCAGGAAATTCCCGGTGGGCTGTACTTGGCGGTTGCCCAGGTACTGGCCTACGTCTACCAGATTCGCCAGCACCGCGCGGGCAAGGGCAAGCGCCCGGACCCGCTCAAGGACGACTTGCCGATTCCACCGGATCTGCGTCGCGATTCCTGAAAAACTCACTGGCAGTGCCGGCCCCATCGCGGGCAAGCCCGCTCCCGCATTTGTTCGCATTTCCTCAGGAAGAACTCGGTTGCCTGTGGGAGCGGGCTTGCCCGCGATGAGGTCAGTCCAGGCAGCACAATGTCCCCAGGTAAACCCTCTATTTCAAACGTCTGCAAAAGTTGGAAGGCTTCTTGCAATAGCCGCCCTGCGCCTGCTCTGGGCGTCAAAAGTTTGCTTTAAAGAAACGGGGAAAACCGGTGGATCGCTCTCAGTTACTCAACACTGCCCGCACAAACGTTGCCGAGTTAAGTCGGGGCAATCTGGGTGTGCCGTTGTTGCTGCTGGTCATGCTGGCGATGATGATGTTGCCGGTGCCGCCGTTTCTGCTGGACGTGTTCTTCACGTTCAACATTGCGCTGTCGATCGTCGTACTGCTGGTTTGCGTGTACGCCTTGCGGCCGCTGGATTTCGCCGTCTTCCCGACCATCCTGCTCGTGGCGACGTTGATGCGCCTGGCGCTGAACGTGGCCTCCACGCGGGTGGTAATGCTCCATGGTCAGGAAGGGCATGCCGCCGCAGGTAAGGTGATCCAGGCCTTCGGTGAGGTGGTGATCGGCGGTAACTACGTGGTCGGTATCGTGGTCTTCGCGATCTTGATGATCATCAACTTCGTCGTGGTGACCAAGGGTGCCGGGCGGATTTCCGAGGTGAGCGCGCGCTTCACCCTCGATGCGATGCCCGGCAAACAGATGGCCATCGACGCCGACCTCAACGCCGGCCTGATCGATCAGAACCAGGCCAAGCTGCGCCGCATGGAAGTCGCCCAGGAAGCCGAGTTCTACGGTTCCATGGACGGTGCCAGCAAATTTGTGCGCGGTGACGCCATCGCCGGTCTGCTGATTCTGTTCATCAACCTGATTGGCGGCATGGCGGTCGGGATCTTCCAGCACGGCATGAGCTTCGGCGACGCCGGCAAGGTTTACGCGCTGTTGACCATTGGTGACGGTTTGGTGGCGCAATTGCCATCACTGCTGTTGTCCACAGCGGCCGCGATCATGGTGACCCGTGCTTCCGGTTCGGAAGACATGGGCAAGCAGATCGGTCGCCAGATGTTCGCCTCGCCGAAAGCGTTGGCCGTCGCCGCAGGTTTGATGGCGGTGATGGGGCTGGTGCCCGGCATGCCGCACTTCTCCTTTCTCAGCATGGCAGCCCTGGCGGCCGGCGGTGCGTACCTGTTCTGGAAAAAACAGAACGTGGTCAAGGTTCAGGCCTTGCAAGAGGTCAAGCGCCAGCAGGAGCTGCTGCCATCGCCGGCCCGCGCCATGGAAACCAAGGAGCTTGGCTGGGACGACGTGACGCCGATCGACATGATCGGGCTGGAAGTCGGCTATCGCCTGATCCCGCTGGTTGATCGCAATCAGGGTGGTCAGTTGCTGGCGCGGATCAAGGGCGTGCGCAAGAAGCTCTCCCAGGACCTGGGCTTCCTGATGCCGACTGTGCACATCCGTGACAACCTCGACCTCGCGCCGAGTGCCTATCGCCTTACGTTGATGGGGGTGATCCTGGCGGAAGCGGAGATTTACCCGGATCGCGAACTGGCGATCAACCCGGGGCAGGTCTACGGCACGCTCAATGGCATAACCGCCAAAGATCCGGCTTTTGGTCTGGAGGCGGTCTGGATCGAAATCAGTCAGCGCGCCCAGGCTCAATCGCTGGGTTACACCGTGGTCGATGCCAGCACGGTCGTGGCGACCCACTTGAACCAGATTCTTTACAAGCACTCGAGCGAACTGATCGGTCACGAAGAAGTCCAGCAACTCATGCAATTGCTGGCCAAAAGCTCACCCAAGCTGGCTGAAGAGCTGGTGCCGGGTGTGGTGTCGCTGTCGCAACTGCTCAAGGTGTTGCAGGCGTTGTTGGCTGAACAGGTGCCGGTGCGCGACATTCGCAGCATCGCCGAGGCCATCGCCAACAATGCCGCCAAGAGTCAAGATACCGCCGCGCTGGTCGCTGCGGTGCGCGTCGGCGTATCCCGTGCAATCGTCCAAAGCATTGTGGGGACTGACTCCGAGCTGCCAGTTATCACTCTGGAGCCAAGGTTGGAACAGATATTGCTCAATAGTCTTCAGAAGGCAGGACAAGGCTCGGAAGAGGGCGTTCTGTTGGAGCCAAGCATGGCTGAGAAGCTGCAACGCTCGTTGATCGAAGCGGCGCAGCGTCAGGAGATGCAAGGTCAGCCGGTGATTCTGCTGGTGGCCGGTCCGGTTCGCGCAATGTTGTCGCGATTCGGCCGACTGGCAGTCCCGGGTTTGCATGTGTTGGCTTACCAGGAAATTCCTGACAACAAGCAAGTGACCATCGTTGCGACAGTAGGGCCCAACGGCTGAGGTAGTGGTTTATGCAAGTTAAGCGTTTTTTCGCCGCCGATATGCGTCAGGCCATGAAACTGGTTCGTGATGAGCTGGGCGCTGATGCCGCCATTATCGGCAATCGCCGGATCGCCGGCGGTGTCGAACTGACGGCTGCCCTCGATTACAAATTGTCGGCGCTGGCCCCTCGTGTTCCGAACATGGAACTCGAGGATGAGCTGCGCAAGACCCAGTCGCGGATCGTCACCGCCCAGGCCGAATTGAGCCTGCGTGGCGAAGGCGAGACCGACGGCGACAAAACCACCAATCGGCAGTTGTTCGCCGGTCTGCCGTTGACCGCCGCCGAACCGCTGATCGAGCCAACTTACACCCAACCCCGTCGTGCAGCGCCGGCCCCTGCGCCAGCGGCAGGCGGCGTCGATCCTCGGGCGTTCGACTCGATGCGTTTCGAGCTCAACAGCCTGCGCGAACTGATGGAAGTACAACTCGGCTCCCTGGCCTGGAATCAGCTGCAAGGCAGCCGCCCGGCCCAGGCCAACCTCTGGCGTCGACTGCAACGCATCGGCTTGTCCGGTCCGTTGTCGCGCGATCTGCTGGCAATGATTACCGATATTGAAGAACCTCGTCAGGCCTGGCGCATGCTGCTGGCGCACCTGGCGCGGATGATCGCCACACCGGAAGTCGAGCCACTGGAAGAGGGCGGCGTGATTGCCATGGTCGGCCCCGCCGGCATGGGCAAGACCACCACCCTGGCCAAGCTCGCGGCGCGTTATGTGCTCAAGTACGGCGCGCAAAACATCGCGCTGGTGAGCATGGACAGCTACCGTATCGGTGCTCAGGAACAACTCAAGACGCTGGGCCGGATCCTCAATGTGTCGGTGACCCACGTTGATCCGGGCCAGTCGCTGGTCCAGGCACTGGAACCCTTGCTGCGCAAACGCGTGGTGCTGATCGATACCGCTGGCCTGCAGGCCAGCGATCCGGCACTGCGCATGCAGCTCGAAAGCCTGGCCGGACGAGGCATCAAATCAAAAAATTACCTGGTGTTGGCAACCACCAGCCAAAAACAGGTTCTAACCGCCGCTTATCACAGTTACAAACGCTGCGGGCTCGCTGGCTGCATCCTGACTAAACTGGATGAAACGGCAAGTCTGGGAGAGGTGTTAAGCCTGGCAATCAGTCATGAATTGCCGGTGGCCTACCTGACGGATGGCCCGCGGATTCCGGATGATTTGCATCTGCCGCGTCGTCATCAGTTGGTCAGTCGCGCCGTTAGCGTGCAAATGCAGGAAGAACCCAGCGAAGAAGCCATGGCTGACATGTTCGCTGATATTTACCACAGTCCGACCAAGCAGGTTGGCTGAGGTAGTAATGAACAGTTTTCATACCTACATCGATGGTCTGCCATGCATTGTTCCGTTTGAGAACGCGCAGCCAGTAATGTGGCCTCCGTCTATGCAAGACAAGGTAAAGAAATAACATGGGCAGCATGCATCCCGTACAGGTGATCGCGGTGACCGGCGGCAAGGGTGGCGTCGGCAAGACTAACGTGTCAGTGAATTTGTCACTGGCCCTGGCTGAGCTCGGCCGTCGCGTCATGCTGTTGGACGCCGACCTGGGGTTGGCGAACGTTGACGTCCTGCTGGGACTGACACCCAAACGTACCCTGGCCGACGTGATCGAAGGCCGCTGTGAGCTGCGCGACGTTCTGTTGCAGGGCCCCGGCGGCATCCGCATCGTCCCGGCCGCGTCCGGCACCCAAAGCATGGTTCATCTGAGCCCGGCTCAACACGCCGGCCTGATCCAGGCCTTCAGCGACATCGGCGACAACCTCGATGTCCTGGTGATCGATACAGCTGCAGGTATTGGTGACTCGGTAGTCAGTTTTGTTCGCGCCGCGCAAGAAGTCTTGCTGGTGGTGTGCGACGAGCCGACCTCGATCACGGACGCCTACGCACTGATCAAGTTGCTGAACCGCGATTACGGCATGAACCGCTTCCGCGTGCTGGCCAACATGGCGCAGAGCCCGCAGGAAGGTCGCAACCTGTTCGCCAAGTTGACCAAGGTCACGGATCGCTTCCTTGACGTCGCCCTACAATACGTCGGCGCCGTGCCTTACGACGAAAGCGTACGCAAGGCCGTGCAGAAGCAGCGCGCCGTCTATGAAGCCTTCCCGCGCTCCAAATGCGCCCTGGCGTTCAAGGCGATTGCGCAGAAGGTCGATACCTGGCCGTTGCCTGCCAACCCGCGTGGGCACCTGGAGTTTTTCGTTGAGCGTCTCGTGCAACAGACCGCAGGACCCGTCCTATGACAGCCAGTGGCTACAACCTCTACAAGAAGTCGGCACGTGACGCGCAGTACGAGCTGATCGAGCGTTACGCGCCACTGGTCAAACGCATTGCTTACCACCTGCTGGCACGTCTGCCAGCCAGTGTTCAGGTTGAAGATCTGATCCAGGCCGGAATGATCGGCCTGCTTGAAGTGTCGACCAAATATGACGCCAGCAAGGGCGCGAGTTTCGAGACATACGCGGGCATTCGAATCCGCGGCGCGATGCTCGATGAAGTTCGCAAGGGGGACTGGGCGCCACGTTCGGTCCACCGCAATACCCGCATGGTCAGCGACGCAATTCGCTCTATTGAAGCTAAAACCGGTCGTGACGCTAAAGATCACGAAGTTGCGGCCGAACTCCAATTGAGTCTCGACGATTATTACGGGATTTTGAACGACACCCTGGGCAGCCGGTTATTCAGTTTCGACGATCTGTTGCAGGACGGCGAACACGAAGGGCTGCACGAGGATGGCGCGAGTGCACATCTGGAACCGTCACGCGATCTGGAAGATGAACGCTTCCAGGCGGCGCTGGCGGACGCGATTGCCAATTTGCCGGAGCGTGAGCGACTGGTGTTGGCGCTGTACTACGACGAAGAGCTGAACCTCAAGGAAATCGGTGAGGTCCTTGGGGTCAGCGAATCCCGGGTCAGCCAGTTACACAGCCAGTGCGCGGCCCGCTTGCGGGGGCGTTTGGGGGAGTGGCGAGCGCGCTGAAGGCAGTGTGGGGACACTGCGAGCGGGACCGGTGCGGGATTAGCTGCACCGGTCGCGATCTGTTGTGCTCCAGACAGTCATCGAGTGCATTGCCGGATTGATTGAAATGGCGTGTCCAGGTGCTGGGCGCGTTTAAGACTGCTTGGAGGTCGAATTGGACAAGAACATGAAAATCCTCATCGTTGATGACTTCTCAACGATGCGGCGGATCATAAAAAACCTGTTGCGTGACCTTGGGTTCACCAACACGGTCGAGGCTGACGATGGCACTACCGCCATTCCGGTTCTCAACAGCGGCAGCATCGACTTTCTGGTAACGGACTGGAACATGCCTGGCATGACCGGCATCGATCTGCTGCGCCACGTGCGCGCCGATGAAAAGCTCAAGCACCTGCCAGTGCTGATGGTCACCGCTGAAGCCAAGCGCGAGCAGATCATCGAAGCGGCCCAGGCCGGTGTTAACGGCTATGTGGTCAAACCCTTCACGGCCCAGGCGTTGAAAGAAAAAATCGAAAAGATTTTCGAACGCATCGGTTGAGACACTGCGTCACCGGGGGAGCTATGGACAATAACGAATCTTCACAGGGCGATTTTGAATCGACCCTGAAAAAACACGCGGTCGAATTGGTCAACAGCCTTGAAAAGGGCAAGTTCGGCGACGCAGTGCAACTGATCCATGAGCTCAATCAGACCCGTGACCGCGGCCTGTATCAGGAGGTGGGCAAGCTCACTCGCGAGCTGCATAGCGCGATCGTCAATTTCCAGATTGACCCGAACATGCCGCAAGCCGAGGAAGTGTCCCAGATCACCGATGCCGCCGAGCGTCTGGGGTACGTGGTCAAGCTGACCGAGGCCGCCGCCAACCGCACCATGGATCTGGTGGAGAACGCCACACCGCTGGTCAACGGCCTGAGCCAGGAAGCCCAGGCGTTGAGCGCGGATTGGGGGCGGTTCATGCGCCGTGAAGTCGGGGCTGAAGAGTTCCGCGAACTGGCTCGTCGGGTCGACGGTTTCCTGACACGCAGCAGCGAAGACAATCGCACGGTGTCGAGCAACCTCAACGACATCCTGCTGGCTCAGGATTACCAGGACCTCACCGGTCAGGTGATCAAGCGTGTGACCCAATTGGTCACCGAAGTTGAAAGCAATCTGCTCAAGCTCGTGCTCATGGCCAGCCAGGTAGACCGCTTTGCGGGCATCGAGCATGACCGTGAAGCGATGCTGGCTGAAAAAGATCCACAAAAACATCTCTCTCAGGGTGAAGGTCCGCAGATTCATGCCGATAAAAGAGAAGACGTTGTGTCCGGTCAGGACGATGTGGACGATTTGTTATCCAGCCTAGGATTTTAGAGTTTCAGCATTCTAGGTTTTTTAGGTTTTTAGACCTTTAGGAGCACCCCCCTTAATGAGCTTCGGCGCCGATGAAGAGATCCTTCAGGATTTCCTGGTTGAGGCCGGCGAGATTCTAGAGCAACTGTCCGAACAGCTGGTCGAGCTTGAAAGTCGACCTGATGATGCGGACCTGCTCAATGCAATTTTTCGCGGTTTTCACACTGTAAAAGGGGGCGCCGGCTTCCTCCAGCTCAACGAGCTGGTGGAGTGCTGTCACATCGCCGAGAACGTGTTCGACATCCTGCGCAAGGGTGAGCGGCGCGTCGACTCGGAACTGATGGACGTTGTTCTCGAAGCGCTGGATGCGGTGAACAGCATGTTCACCGAAGTCCGCGAACGCAGCCCGATTACGGCTGCGACGCCAGAATTGCTTGCGGCACTGGCCCGTCTGGCCGAGCCGCAGATGGCCGACGAAGCTGCACCGGTGGCCGAAGTGGTCCAGGCTCCGGTTGTTGAAGAGTCGGGCGACATCACCGATAACGAATTCGAACAACTGCTGGACTCGCTGAACGCCGTCAAGGCTCAGGCTGAAGCGCCGTCGGCGGCACCCGTGCAGTCGGCACAAGCGGCGGCCAGTGATGAAATCACCGATGCCGAGTTCGAGTCGTTACTCGATCAACTGCACGGCAAAGGCCAGTTTGCTGTCGATGCGGTGGCAGCGCCTGCTCCTGCGGCACCGGCTGCCCCGAAGGCGGCAGGCGACAGCTCCGACATCACCGACGACGAATTCGAGGCATTGCTCGACCAGTTGCACGGCAAGGGCAACTTTGCCGTTGATGCGCTGGAGTCGGCCATTGCCTCGGTTCCAGCCCCGGCTGCGCCGACCGCTAAAGCGGCTGGCGGTGATCTGATCTCCGATCACGAATTCGAATCACTGCTCGACGAATTGCATGGCAAAGGCAAGTTCACCGAAGTGGGCACCGGCACCGTGGTGACCGCTCCTGCCGCCAAGGCGCCTGCTGCCGCAGCGAAACCAGAACCTAAAGTTGAAGCGCCGAAACCGGCTGCCGCTGCTGCACCGGCACCGGCTCGCGCCGCGCCGTCCGCGCCGCCACCGGAAAAACCGGCGAGTGAAGCCGAGACCACCGTGCGGGTCGATACCGCGCGTCTCGACGAAATCATGAACATGGTGGGCGAACTGGTATTGGTGCGTAACCGCTTGGTCCGTCTGGGCCTCAACAGCGGCGACGAAGCCATGTCCAAGGCCGTGTCGAACCTCGACGTGGTCACGGCCGACCTGCAGACCGCGGTGATGAAGACCCGGATGCAACCGATCAAGAAGGTCTTCGGGCGCTTCCCGCGTCTGGTTCGCGACCTGGCTCGCCAGCTCAAAAAAGAGATCATCCTGGAGCTGGTCGGCGAAGAGACCGACCTCGACAAGAACCTCGTCGAGGCCCTGGCCGACCCGCTGGTCCACTTGGTGCGCAACGCGGTCGACCACGGCATCGAGTCGCCGGAAGAGCGCGAAGCCTCGGGCAAGTCCCGCGGCGGCAAAGTGATCCTCGCGGCCGAACAGGAAGGCGACCACATCCTGCTGTCGATCTCCGATGACGGCAAAGGCATGGACCCCAACGTCCTGCGTTCCATCGCGGTAAAACGCGGTGTGATGGACAAGGACGCGGCCGATCGCCTGAGCGATACCGAGTGCTACAACCTGATTTTTGCACCCGGGTTCTCGACCAAGACCGAGATCTCCGACGTGTCGGGCCGTGGCGTGGGCATGGACGTGGTGAAAACCAAGATTTCCCAGCTCAACGGTTCGATCAACATCTACTCGACCAAGGGCCAGGGCTCGAAGATCGTCATCAAGGTCCCGTTGACCCTGGCGATCATGCCGACGCTGATGGTCATGCTCGGCAACCAGGCGTTTGCGTTCCCGCTGGTGAACGTCAACGAGATCTTCCACCTCGACCTCTCGACCACCAACGTGGTGGACGGCCAGGAAGTGGTGATCGTGCGGGACAAGGCGCTGCCGTTGTTCTACCTCAAGCGCTGGCTGGTCAGCTCCGCCGCTCACGAAGAGCAGCGCGAAGGCCATGTGGTGATCCTTTCGGTGGGCACTCAGCGGATCGGCTTCGTCGTCGATCAATTGGTGGGCCAGGAAGAAGTGGTCATCAAGCCATTGGGCAAAATGCTCCAGGGAACCCCGGGCATGTCGGGCGCCACCATTACCGGTGACGGTCGCATCGCGCTGATTCTCGATGTTCCGAGCATGCTCAAGCGTTACGCCACGCGGCGTATTTGATTCTGGTGGAGCGGGGCGACCAAGCCTCGCTCCGTCTAACGGAGTGTTTATGGCAGTCAAAGTCCTGGTGGTGGACGATTCGGGGTTTTTCCGCCGCCGCGTCTCGGAAATTCTTTCAGCGGATCCGAATATCCAGGTCGTCGGTACGGCGACCAACGGAAAAGAGGCGATCGATCAAGCGCTGGCCCTCAAGCCAGACGTGATCACCATGGACTACGAGATGCCGATGATGGATGGCATCACAGCGGTGCGGCACATCATGCAGCGCTGCCCGACCCCGGTGTTGATGTTCTCCTCGCTGACCCACGAAGGCGCTCGCGTTACCCTCGATGCGCTGGACGCCGGTGCAGTGGATTTCCTGCCGAAGAATTTCGAAGACATCTCCCGTAACCCGGAGAAGGTCAAGCAACTGCTGTGCGAGAAGATTCTCAGCATCTCGCGCAGTAATCGTCGTGCCAACACCTACAGCGCGCCGGCCCCGGTCGCCGCGCCAGCCCCTGCGCCTTCGAGCGTCAGTAGCTACGGCAGCAGCGTGCCTGCGCGTCCGGCAGCGGCACCGGTTCCGGCGCGTAGCTATGCCCCGACATCGGCCCCGACATCGACGGGCCCGTCCTCGCCAGCGCCGAAACGCAAAGCCTACAAACTGGTGGCCATCGGCACGTCCACGGGCGGTCCGGTTGCCTTGCAACGGGTGTTGACCCAGCTGCCGGCCAATTTCCCGGCTCCGATCGTGCTGATCCAGCACATGCCGGCCGCCTTCACCAAGGCGTTCGCCGAGCGTCTGGACAAGCTGTGCCGCATCAGCGTCAAGGAAGCCGAGGATGGCGACATCCTGCGTCCGGGCCTGGCGCTGCTGGCGCCGGGTGGCAAACAAATGATGATCGACGGCCGTGGCGCGGTGAAAATCCTGCCGGGCGACGAGCGTCTCAATTACAAACCGTGCGTGGACATCACCTTCGGTTCGGCAGCCAAATCCTACGGCGACAAAGTTCTGGCGGTCGTACTGACCGGCATGGGCGCCGACGGTCGTGAAGGGGCGCGTCTGCTCAAACAGGGTGGCAGTGCAATCTGGGCCCAGGATGAAGCGAGCTGCGTGATCTACGGCATGCCGATGGCCATCGTCAAAGCTGACCTCGCTGACGCGATCTACAGCCTGGACGACATTGGCAGGCACCTGGCCGAGGCGTGCATCTGATGGATGTTTTAAGCCTTATCGGGATCATCATGGCGTTCGTCGCCATCGTTGGTGGCAACTACCTGGAAGGTGGTCACCTTGGGGCGCTGGCCAACGGCCCGGCCGCGCTGATCGTCATCGGCGGGACCATTGGCGCAGCCTTGTTGCAATCGCCGATGAGCGCCTTCAAGCGCGCCTTGCAAATCCTTGGCTGGATTCTGTTTCCCCCCCGCGTCGATCTGGCCGGTGGCGTTGATCGCGTAGTGAACTGGAGCCTGACGGCTCGCAAGGAAGGTTTGCTCGGTCTGGAAGGTGTGGCCGATGCCGAACCCGACAGCTACTCGCGCAAAGGCCTGCAACTGCTGGTGGATGGCGCCGAGCCTGAAGCGATTCGCAGCATTCTGGAAGTGGATTTCTACACCCAGGAAAGCCGCGACATCGAGGCCGCCAAAGTCTTTGAAAGCATGGGCGGCTACGCGCCGACCATCGGCATCATCGGTGCGGTGATGGGCCTGATTCATGTCATGGGCAACTTGGGCGATCCTTCGCAACTGGGCAGCGGCATTGCCGTGGCCTTCGTTGCGACCATCTACGGCGTGGCCAGTGCCAACCTGGTGTTGCTGCCGATTGCCGCCAAGCTCAAGTCTGTCGCGTTGCGCCAGTCGCGTTATCGCGAAATGTTGCTGGAAGGGATCCTGTCGATCGCCGAAGGTGAAAACCCTCGCTCTATTGAGTTGAAGCTTCAGGGCTTCATGGATTGATGGGGGATATGGATCATGGCTCGTCGTCGCCAACCTGAAGAGCATGTAAACCACGAGCGCTGGTTGGTTTCGTACGCCGACTTCATCACGTTGCTGTTCGCGTTCTTCGTGGTGATGTACTCGATTTCGTCGATCAACGAAGGCAAGTACAAGGTCATTTCCGAGGCGCTGATCGGAGTCTTTACCGACAGCGATCACGCCCTCAAGCCGATTCCGATCGGTGAAGAGCGACCGCTGACGGTGACCCCGGCCAAACCGCTGGTCAAAGACGCCGAGCAGGTTGACGCAGGTATTGCCGGAGCCAGCGATCCGCTGAAAAGCATCGCCGATGACATCAGCGCGGCGTTCGGCGACTTGATCAAGTCCAACCAGATGACCGTGCGCGGCAACGAGTTGTGGGTCGAGATCGAACTCAACTCCAGCCTGTTGTTCGGCAGCGGCGACGCCATGCCCAGCGACATGGCGTTCAACATCATCGACAAGGTTGCGCATATTCTGAAACCGTTCGACAACCCGATTCACGTCGAAGGCTTTACCGACGATCAGCCGATTCGTACCGCGCAATACCCGACCAACTGGGAGCTGTCCTCGGCTCGTTCGGCGAGCATCGTGCGCATGCTGGCGATGCAGGGCGTCAACCCGGGTCGCCTGGCGTCGGTGGGCTACGGCGAGTTCCAGCCAGTGGCCAATAACGCCACCGCCGAGGGCCGGGCACGCAACCGTCGCGTTGTGCTGGTCGTGTCGCGAAATCTCGATGTACGCCGCAGCCTCACGGGCACCGGAACCGCTAATGCAAAACCGGACGCCGCGTTGAAGCGTGCTGGCACACAAACTGCACCGACCCCGGTCAAGTCGCCGGGACGAGAGAGCGCCGTCAATTCTCCGTCACCTGTATTAACACGTTGAGCTATTTCTCGATCGACCTTGTCGATCGGGAGGAACAATCCGAATGAGAGTCTGGGCCGTTGCCAATCAAAAGGGTGGTGTTGGTAAAACCACTTCCTCTATCGCTTTAGCCGGTTTACTGGCGGAGGCGGGCAAGCGCGTGGTCGTGGTCGATCTCGATCCGCACGGCTCCATGACCAGCTACTTCGGCTACGACCCCGATAGCCTCGAACACAGCAGCTACGACCTGTTCCTGCACAAGGGCAGCGTGCCCCAAGGCTTGCCCGGTCAATTGCTGCTGCCGACCAGTCATGAACATATTTCGCTGTTGCCATCGAGCACTGCGCTGGCCACGCTTGAACGCCAGTCGCCGGGCCAGAGCGGTTTGGGCCTGGTGATCGCCAAGAGCCTTGCGCAGTTGTGGCAGGACTTCGATTACGCCGTCATCGACAGCCCACCGTTGCTCGGCGTGCTGATGGTCAATGCCTTGGCGGCGAGCCAGCAATTGGTGATCCCGGTGCAGACCGAGCACCTGGCCGTCAAAGGCCTGGAACGCATGGTCAACACCCTGGCGATGATCAACCGCTCACGTAAAGTGGCGTTGCCGTTCACCATCATTCCGACCCTGTTCGACCGCCGCACCCAGGCTTCCCTCGGGACGCTTCGGGTGCTGCGCGACAAATACCCGGAAGAAATCTGGCAGGGCTACATCCCGGTCGATACCCGTCTGCGTGATGCCAGCCGGGCGGGGCTGACGCCTTCGCAATTTGATGGCAAGAGCCGTGGCGTTCTCGCGTACCGCGCATTGCTCAAGCATTTGCTGGCCGCACAACTTGTCCCGCAGGTGGCGTGAGATGAATCGGCCGGTGAAAATCACGTCGCGCCCGCAACTTGCGCTCCAGTCTTACCTGGACAGCTTGCTGATGGAGGCGACCGAAGAATTGCCGCTGGAAGTCGAGGCGGTTGCTCAAGTCATCGAGGTCGTTGAAACGGTCGAGGTTGAAGCGGCGCTGGATGAATTCCAGGCGGCGGTGCTCGAGGAGCAGGCCCGCGATGCGCACCAACCGGCTGTCGTCGCGGCCCCGGTTACCCCCGTCGTTGAGCCAGCGCCGGTCGCGGTGATCGAAGCGCCGGCACCGATTCTGGCACCGGTCTCCACGCTCGCGCCGCTGCTGCAAACCCTGGTGCCGCCGGTCGTCGAAGTCCACCTGCCGCCGAGCAACACGCCGCCACCGGTGGAAACCGACGGTCGTCCGTCATGGGCCGCCGAACCGTTCGAATGCCTGCTGTTCGATGTCGCCGGATTGACCCTGGCGGTGCCGCTGGTGTGCCTGGGGTCCATTTATTCCCTGGCAGGCCACGAGCTGACGCCGCTGTTCGGCCAACCGGAATGGTTTCTCGGAATCCTGCCGAGCCAGGCCGGCAACCTGAAAGTCCTGGACACCGCGCGCTGGGTCATGCCCGACCGCTACCGCGACGATTTCCGCCAGGGCCTGCAATACGTCATTTCGGTTCAGGGTTACGAATGGGGGCTGGCGGTGCACCAGGTCAGCCGTTCGTTGCGCCTGGACCCGAACGAAATCAAATGGAGAAGTCATCGAGGTCAGCGGCCGTGGCTCGCCGGCACGGTGATTGAGCACATGTGTGCGCTGCTGGACGTTTCCGAGCTGGCCGAGTTGATCGCCAGTGGCGGGGCAAAGCACATGAGCGGCAGCAAGCCGCTACATAAACCGACAAAACAGCCGACATAACAAGTATGCGACGGCATTGTTGAATGCCGCCACACAGAACACACGCCGCCAGAAGCGGTTTTTCGAGGGGTCAGGGTATGAGTAATCAAGCGACGAATGCAAAAGGTTCTGAAGATCCGATCCTGCAATGGGTAACCTTCAAACTGGACAACGAAACCTACGGCATCAACGTGATGCGCGTTCAGGAAGTCCTGCGTTACACCGAAATCGCCCCGGTCCCGGGTGCTCCGAGCTACGTGCTGGGCATCATCAACCTGCGCGGTAACGTGGTCACCGTGATCGACACCCGTCAGCGCTTCGGCCTGATGAATGCCGAAATCAGCGACAACACCCGTATCGTCATCATCGAAGCCGACAAGCAAGTGGTCGGGATCATGGTCGACAGCGTGGCCGAAGTGGTCTACCTGCGTCAGTCGGAAATCGAAACCGCGCCAAACGTCGGTAACGAAGAATCCGCCAAGTTCATTCAAGGCGTGTGCAACAAGAACAACGAACTGCTGATCCTGGTCGAGCTGGACAAGATGATGAGCGAAGAAGAATGGTCGGATCTGGAGAACATCTGATTGATTCTTGAGGTAGCGGTCATTGTCCTGTTCCTATTCTGGGCAGGCACGCTGGCAATGTTTCTGGCGTACATTCGCGCTCAACGGCTGCTAGCCGCGCAACAGGCCCAGGGTGACGCACTGCGCGATCAGCGCATCAAGGACCTGGGCAAGCGCGTCGACGACTATCAAAGTGGCAGCGTGCGCATGGGTGAAGCCCTGCACGAACTGCGCGCCGTGGTCAGCCCTCTGCCGGACAAACTGGCCCAGCTGGAGCAGCGTGACCCCTCGAGCCTGTCGTTTGCCCAAGCGGCGCGGCTGGTGGGGATGGGCGCTACCGTTGACGAACTGACTCAGTCTTGCGGCTTGACCCAGGCTGAGGCGGAGTTGATGCGTAAGCTACATAAAAACTGACAAAACTGATCGCGAGAAGGCTCGCTCTCACAGGTGATGGGGTAAAACGCAAATTGCGTGAACGCCGCCAACCCCTGTAGGAGCGGGCTTGCCCGCGATGGCGTCCTCAAATCCTGCGCAATCATCACTGCGCTGCGCCACACCCTCTGTTTCTTCAATCCTGCGCTAATCCCTTGCCTACAACCTTTCCGGACTTCGCCGATTTGTGAAAGTGGTCTATCGTCGGTAATCGCTTTCGGTCGCTGCAGGTCATCCGTTGGTTCTATTCGCCTGCAGTCACAATAAAGCTCTAACTCCAAGGCTTTCCATGCTCGATATCCTGCAAAACACACCGCTTTGGGTTTATGCGGTTTTTTTGATAATCAGCTATTTCGGCGTCATGGCTTGCTTCAGGAATCATGAGTCGAAAAGGTCATTGCAGATAACACCGATGATCTTTGTCACGATCTCCCTGGCGTCCCTGGAGTTCTCGCAGGGTATCGCAGTGCCGTTGTCGATTTACTCGTTGGGCTTGTTGGCAGGAGGGATTACAGGGCTGCGCTTCTATTCGTACAACGACGTTGAGCGCGAGGGTGATCGGTTGGTGCTGGGTGGCACGATCAAAGTGCTGCTGGTGTACTGGGGCTTCTTTGCCTGGCGTTATTACAACGGATATCAGGCGGCGGTGCATCCCGAGCTGGCCAACGAAGTGTCGGTGATTGCAGGTGCAGCGCTGGGGGCTGGCCTGATCAATGGTTTGATCATCGGCCGCAGTTTAAGGCTATTGCGTTTTTTCAAGACCGATAGCGTTACAGCGGCATAGTAGATCGGGAGGTTGCACGAGCGTTGATATTGGCGGAGCGGCCCGGATCCCTGTTCTCGACGTCTCAGTAATCATCCCCGCGCTCGGTAACGTCTTTCTCCACCCTCGGCGCATTCGGATCATGCCCCGCCGGAAACTTGCCCTTAAGATTCCAAGCAAACGCAATAATCTCGGCAATCGTGCGATACAACTCCTCCGGAATACTCTCCCCCAATTCCATCCGCGCCAGCAGCTTCACCAGCTCGGCGTTTTCATAGATTGGCACTTCGTAATCGCGGGCAATCTGCAGAATGGCTTCGGCCAGTTCTTCATCGCCTTTGGCCGTGAGGGTCGGGGCGTGGGTGCCGTCGTATTTGAGGGCGATGGCCTGGCGTGGGGTGTCATTATTTCTCATGCGGTTTCGTCGACCCAGCGTTGTTCGAGGCGGGTTTGGGTGCCTTGTGGCGGTGCGCCGAGGTGGCAGTCGAGATCGCCAACGTTCAGTCCGCAATCCAGCAGGCGCTGGCGCAGCGCGGCCAGATTGCTTTCGATCAGGCTCGCGGTGTACGGCCGTTCAGCCCAGAGCTGGCTGGACAGGCTGCCCTTGATTAACTGCGCCTGAATCTGCAATGGGCCCAGGGGCTCCATGTCAAACGCCAGGTCTACGCGCCACAGTTGCTGTTTCGGCTCGCGTTCGTCGCGGCGTTCGTGCGGTGGTTCTTTTTCGGGCGCTTCTTCGCGCTGGAACTTGACCTGCAACGGCACGATGTCCTGCAGGTTGCGCATCGGGATTTCCAGTTGCCAGGTGCTGAGCAATCGACCATCGTCCGTCACGCCAGTCTGTTCCAGGCTCGACAGTTGATGGCTTTGCAGGCGTGAAACCGCCGCCGCAGCCAGGCGCAACAAATGCTCCAGATCGTTTTCACCGTCCTGGCTCTGCAGCAGGCGTTCGGGGAGCGGGAAACTGGTCGGTTGCGGTTTGGCGCTGACCTGGCCGAGCATGCCGAGGGCGCTGCGCACGAAGCTTGGCATGCTCTGGACCAACGTATTGGCGGCGATGATCGCGTTGAGAGTGGTATTGGCCGGCAGCCCTGGCGTCAGTTGCGCGATCAGCTTGAGCAGATTGCCTTTCATGTCCGGCGCCAGCGTCGGGTTCTGGCCGGTGAGCAATTTCGCTTCAAGGAACAGGCCGCTATTGGCCAGCGCTTGAGCGAGGCCTTTGGGCGTACTGAGTTGTTGAACGTCCGGCAAACCGGCCAGCAGTTTTTCCACGGCACTGCGCAGGTCGCTGGACGTCTGGTCCGACGGCGACAGGTTTTGCAGCGCGTTGATCAATCCATCCAATGACCCTTGGCGGCTCTGCTGGCTGACCAGTTGCTGGGTGATCGCCAGTTGCTCTTGACGGTTACTCAACGGCACGAATTTCAATGTTTGCGTGTCCTGCACCAAGGCGCTCAACAGGGTGCCGATGCGCAAGGGCGTCGGGCTGTCGATGCTCAGCGTGCTGCCACTCAACGCGGTGTTGAGCAAGCTCACCATCGAGCGAAACACCGTGGGCTGGCCCGGCACCTGCGGCAGCACTTGCGAGGTCAGCACTTTGCCTTGCAGCAAGGTGCCGACCGGGAGTTGCGCCGTATCGATGCGGGTGAGGGTGGCCACGCTGGACGCGATGGCCTGTTGTACGGTGATCGCCAGGTTGCTCGCCGACGGTTGGGTAATTGCCAGGCTGGTGCCTTGGGGCAGCGGTTGGGTGCTGGTGGCCTGAACCGTGGTCTGACGGCCGCTATCCAGGGTGACTTTGAGCAACAGTTGAAAGCTCTGATCCGCCTGCTTGAGCGACAGCACTTCGGCCTGGGCCGTTTGGCCGGCGCTGATCAGGCCCTCCATCGGCGTCATCAGCTTGAGCAGGTCGCCACTCGTCACCAAGGGCCGCGATGTCGCGGGCGTGGTCTGCGGTAGCGGGAGGATGTTCATTTCGCCTGTCATACGCGGTCACAACCTGAGGAAAATGCACTCTTTAGAGTAGGGCATGGCATGTATAATGCCGCCCGTCTTTCGGGGAGTGGCGAAAACATTGCAATTGTTTGACACAGCTCTCTAGAACAGGCCGCCAATGCATCTATGCTGCATCTCTTTAGCGGCCGCTGTGCCGCCGACTTGAACCGCAAAAGGCCCGTGATCTCTTGACCAGTCCAGTCCTGCAAACCGTTGCCCTCGCTTGTGAGCGAGACCTTCGGCTGCTCTTCGAAAATCTCGATTTGAGACTGGCCAGTGGCGAAATGGTACAAATCAGCGGTCCCAACGGCAGTGGCAAAACCAGCCTCCTGCGCTTGCTGTCCGGCTTGATGCAGCCGACCGCCGGTCAAGTGCTGCTCAATGGCCAGCCGCTGAACGATCAGCGGCTCGAGCTGGCGCGCAACCTGCTGTGGATCGGCCATGCCGCCGGGATCAAGGATTTGCTGACGCCGGAAGAGAACCTGAGCTGGCTCTGCGCCTTGCATCAACCCGCGACTCACGACGCGATCTGGCAGGCGCTGGGTGCTGTCGGCCTGCGCGGCTTCGAGGATGTGCCCTGTCACACGCTGTCCGCCGGGCAGCAACGCCGTGTGGCGCTGGCGCGTCTGTACCTGGACAGCCCGCCGCTGTGGATCCTCGATGAACCGTTTACCGCGCTCGACAAACAAGGCGTGGCGCAACTCGAAGAACACCTGGCCGGCCACTGTGAGCGCGGCGGCATGGTGGTGCTGACCACTCACCATACGTTGAGCCGGATGCCGGCCACCTATCGCGACATTGATTTGGGGAAATGGGCCGTATGAGTGTTTTCGGCCTGTTGGTCGCCCGTGAGGCCCGTCTGCTGTTCCGCCGTCCGGCGGAGCTGGCCAATCCGCTGGTATTCTTTGCGATCGTGGTGTCGCTGTTCCCGCTGGCTGTCGGACCTGAGTCTCAATTGTTGCAAACCTTGTCTCCAGGGCTGGTCTGGGTGGCGGCCCTTTTATCGGTCTTGCTCTCGCTGGACGGGCTTTTCCGCAGTGATTTCGAGGACGGTTCCCTGGAACAGTGGGTCCTTTCGTCGCACCCCTTGCCTCTTCTGGTTTTGGCCAAGGTACTGGCACACTGGGCCTTCTCTGGCCTGGCACTGGTTTTGCTCGCTCCACTGCTGGCGTTGATGCTCGGTTTGCCAACCGCTTGTCTGCCGGTGTTGCTGCTTTCCTTATTGCTCGGTACACCGGTGCTGAGCCTGCTCGGTGCGGTGGGCGCAGCCCTGACGGTAGGATTGAAGCGCGGCGGTCTATTGCTGGCCCTGCTGATTCTGCCGTTGTACATCCCGGTATTGATTCTCGGCAGTGGCGCCTTGCAGGCAGCCTTGCAGGGCATGCCGGCGACCGGTTATCTCTTGTGGCTTGGTAGCCTGACCGCCCTGGCGATAACCCTGACACCTTTTGCAATAGCTGCTGGCCTGAAGATCAGCGTCGGCGAATAATGAGGTCTGGTCAAGATTTGATCAGTAAAGACCCTGGGCTGCTTGTAATAACGAGCAGCCACCGTGATGGAAACAGTAATGAACTGGACCTGGTTTCATAAGCTCGGCTCGCCCAAATGGTTTTACGGCATCAGTGGCAAACTGCTGCCGTGGCTGAGCATCGCCGCGTTGCTGCTGATTGGCGTCGGCGTCGTCTGGGGCCTGGCCTTCGCGCCGCCGGATTACCAGCAAGGCAACAGCTTCCGCATCATCTATATCCATGTTCCGGCTGCCATGCTGGCTCAGTCCTGCTATGTCATGCTGGCCGTGTGCGGCGTGGTCGGGCTGGTGTGGAAGATGAAACTGGCCGACGTCGCCCTGCAATGCGCGGCACCCATCGGTGCCTGGATGACCGCCGTGGCGCTGGTCACTGGCGCGATCTGGGGCAAACCGACCTGGGGCTCGTGGTGGGTCTGGGATGCGCGACTAACGTCCATGCTTATTCTGCTGTTTCTGTACTTCGGTCTCATTGCGCTGGGCAACGCCATCAGCAATCGTGACAGCGCCGCCAAGGCGTGCGCGGTATTGGCGATTGTCGGCGTGATCAACATCCCGATCATCAAGTACTCGGTGGAGTGGTGGAACACCCTGCACCAGGGCGCGACCTTCACCCTCACCGAAAAACCGGCCATGCCCGCCGAGATGTGGCTGCCATTGCTGCTGACGGTGCTGGGTTTCTACTGTTTCTTCGGCGCGGTATTGCTGCTGCGCATGCGCCTTGAAGTGCTCAAGCGCGAAGCCCGGGCGAGCTGGGTAAAAGCTGAAGTGCAGAACAGTCTGGAGGCCGTTCGATGAGTTTTGCTTCATTCGGCGACTTCCTCGCCATGGGCCATCATGCCCTGTATGTCTGGTCAGCCTACGGCATCTGCCTGGCGGTGCTGGTCCTCAACGTGGCGGCGCCGATCCTGGCCCGCAAGCGGTATCTGCAACAAGAGGCGCGTCGTCTGCGCCGGGAGAACGGCAAGTGAATCCGCTGCGCAAAAAGCGTCTTATCATCATTTTCGCGATCCTGGTCGGTGTCGGTGCGGCCGTTGGCCTGGCCCTGAGCGCGCTGCAACAGAACATCAATCTGTTTTACACCCCGACCCAGATCGCCAACGGCGAAGCCCCGCAAGATACGCGCATCCGCGCTGGCGGCATGGTCGAGAAGGGCTCGCTGCAACGTTCCGGCGACTCGCTGGACGTCAAATTCATCGTCACTGACTTCAACAAATCCGTGACCATCACCTATCGCGGCATCCTGCCGGACCTGTTCCGCGAAGGGCAGGGCATCGTTGCCCTCGGCAAGCTCAACGCTGACGGCGTGGTGGTCGCTGATGAGGTGCTGGCCAAGCACGACGAGAAGTACATGCCGCCCGAAGTGACCAAAGCGTTGAAAGACAGCGGTCAGTCGGCGCCGACACCTGCGAAAGAGGGTTAATTGATGACTTCCGCGATCTTTATCCCTGAACTGGGCCAGTTGGCCATGATCCTGGCGCTGTGTTTCGCGCTGGTTCAAGCCGTCGTGCCGTTGCTCGGCGCCTGGCGCGGTGACCGTTTGTGGATGAGCCTGGCGCAGCCTGCTGCCTGGGGGCAATTCACCTTTCTGGTCTTCGCCTTCGGTTGCCTGACCTACGCCTTCATGACCGACGATTTCTCCGTCGCCTATGTCGCCAGCAACTCCAACAGCGCCTTGCCTTGGTATTACAAGTTCAGCGCCGTTTGGGGCGCTCACGAAGGTTCGTTGCTGCTCTGGGCCTTGATTCTCGGCGGCTGGACCTTCGCGGTGTCGGTGTTCTCCCGGCAGTTGCCGCAAGTGATGCTGGCCCGGGTGCTGGCGGTGATGGGCATGATCAGCACCGGTTTCCTGCTGTTCCTGATCCTCACTTCCAACCCGTTCGCACGGATCCTGCCGCAGATTCCGGCGGACGGTCGCGACCTCAACCCCTTGCTGCAAGACATCGGCCTGATCGTTCACCCGCCAATGCTCTACATGGGCTACGTCGGTTTTTCCGTAGCGTTCGCATTTGCCATCGCCGCGTTGCTCGGCGGTCGTCTGGATGCGGCGTGGGCACGCTGGTCCCGTCCGTGGACCATCGTCGCCTGGGCGTTCCTCGGCATCGGCATCACCCTCGGTTCATGGTGGGCCTACTACGAACTCGGCTGGGGCGGCTGGTGGTTCTGGGACCCGGTGGAAAACGCTTCCTTCATGCCTTGGCTGGTGGGCACCGCGCTGATTCACTCCCTGGCGGTCACGGAAAAGCGTGGCGTGTTCAAGAGCTGGACGGTGTTGCTGGCCATTGCCGCTTTTTCGCTGAGCTTGCTCGGTACGTTCCTGGTGCGTTCGGGCGTGCTGACCTCGGTTCACGCGTTTGCCTCCGATCCTGAGCGCGGCGTGTTCATCCTGATCTTCCTGCTGTTTGTGGTCGGTGGTTCTTTGACATTGTTCGCCCTGCGCGCTCCAGTGGTGAAGAGCCATGTGGGCTTCAATCTCTGGTCCCGGGAAACCCTGCTGCTGGGCAACAACCTGGTGTTGGTGGTGGCGGCGTCGATGATCCTGCTCGGCACCTTGTACCCGCTGATTCTCGATGCAATGACCGGCGCCAAGCTGTCGGTCGGTCCGCCGTACTTCAACGCGCTGTTCGTGCCGTTGATGGCGTTGCTGATGGTGGTGATGGCGGTCGGTATGCTGGTGCGCTGGAAAGACACCCCGGTCAAATGGCTGATGAGCATGCTGACCCCGGTGTTGCTCGGCAGCGCCGCGTTGGCGGTGGTGGCCGGTGTCGCGTATGGCGATTTCAACTGGGCGGTGATTGCGACGTTCATGCTCGCGGCCTGGGTATTGCTGGCCGGTGTGCGCGACATCCTCGACAAGACGCGCCACAAAGGCCTGATCAAAGGCCTGCCGACCCTGACCCGCAGTTATTGGGGCATGCAAATCGCGCACTTGGGCATCGCCGTCTGCGCCCTCGGTGTCGTGCTCTCGAGCCAGAATAGTGCCGAGCGCGACTTGCGTCTGGCGCCGGGCGAGTCCATGGACCTGGCCGGTTATCACTTCGTGTTCGAAGGCGCCAAGCACTTCGAAGGCCCCAACTTTACCTCCGACAAAGGCACCATCCGGGTAATCAAGGGCGGCAAGGAAGTCAGCGTGCTGCACCCGGAAAAACGCCTCTACACCGTGCAGAACTCGATGATGACCGAAGCCGGGATCGACGCCGGTTTCACCCGTGACCTCTACGTTGCACTGGGCGAACCGCTAGGCGATGGCGCCTGGGCGGTGCGCGTTCACGTTAAACCGTTCGTGCGCTGGATCTGGTTCGGCGGCCTGCTCACAGGCTTCGGCGGGTTGCTGGCGGCGCTGGATCGGCGTTATCGGGTCAAGGTGAAAAGCCGCGTGCGTGAAGCACTCGGCATGACGGGAGCCACTGCATGAGACGTTGGTTGATGCTGTTGCCACTGGCGATTTTTCTGGTGGTGGCTGTTTTCCTTTATCGCGGGCTCTATCTGGACCCGGCCGAGTTACCCTCGGCAATGATTGGCAAGCCGTTCCCGGAGTTCTCCCTGCCAGCGGTGCAGGGCGAGAAGACCCTGACCAAGGCCGATATTCTGGGCAAACCGGCATTGGTCAACGTCTGGGGCACTTGGTGCATTTCCTGCCGGGTCGAGCACCCGGTGCTGAACAAACTGGCCGAGAAGGGCGTGGTGATTTATGGGATCAACTACAAGGACGTCAACGCCGATGCCTTGAAGTGGCTGACCGAATTCCACAACCCGTATCAGCTGGACATTCGTGATGACGCCGGCTCGCTCGGCCTGAACCTCGGCGTGTATGGCGCTCCGGAAACCTTCTTCATCGACGCCAAAGGCATCATCCGCGACAAGTTTGTCGGGGTGATCGACGAGCAGGTCTGGCGCGAAAAACTGGCGGCCAAGTATCAGGCACTGGTCGACGAGGCCAAGCCATGAAGCGCTGGATCGCCGCGGCCGTATTGGGCTTGAGCATGGCTGGCGTTGCCCACGCGGCCATCGACACCTACGAGTTCGCCAAAGAAGCGGATCGCGAGCGTTTTCGCGAACTGACCAAAGAACTGCGTTGCCCCAAGTGCCAGAATCAGGACATCGCCGATTCCAACGCACCGATTGCCGCCGACCTGCGTAAAGAGATTTTTCGCATGTTGGGCGAGGGCAAGGACAATCAGCAGATCATCGACTTCATGGTCGATCGCTACGGTGATTTCGTCCGCTACAAACCCGCTCTCAACGCCAAGACAGCCTTGCTCTGGTTCGGCCCGGCCGGCCTGCTGCTGGGCGGTTTCGTGATCATCGCCGTGATTGTCCGCCGTCGTCGCGCGCAACGCGCTGACACCAAGGATGAGCTCTCTGCCGAGGAGCGTGAGCGCCTCGACCACCTGTTGGATAAAAACCAAGAATGATTGATTTCTGGCTCGCTGCAGGTCTGCTACTTCTGGTTGCCCTGAGTTTTCTGTTGATCCCCGTTCTGCGTGGCCGCCGCGCCCAGCTTGAAGAGGATCGTACTGCCCTGAACGTTGCGCTGTATCAAGAGCGCGTGGCTGAGTTACAGACTCAGCAGGAAGAGGGCGTTCTGGACGCTGCGCAGATGGACACCGGGCGCGCTGAAGCCGCCCGTGAGTTACTCGCTGACACAGAAGGCGTCGAGGCACCACGGGTGTCGCGTCTGGGCAAGCCATTGCCTTTGCTGGCGGCGATTCTGGTGCCGGTCCTGGGCCTTGGCCTGTACCTGCATTTCGGTGCCAGCGACAAAGTCGAACTGACCCGCGAATTCTCCCAGGCGCCGCAGTCGATGGAAGAGATGACGCGGCGTCTGGAACGCGCGGTCGCGGCTCAACCGGAGTCGGCCGAAGGCCTGTACTTCCTCGGCCGTACCTACATGGCTCAGGACCGTCCGGGCGATGCCGCCAAGATCTTCGAGCGCACGGTGAACCTGGCCGGTCGCCAGCCGGAACTGCTCGGCCAATGGGCGCAAGCCCAGTACTTCGCCGATGGCAAAAAATGGTCGGACAAGATTCAGGCATTGACCGACGAAGCGCTCAAAGCCGATCCGAAAGAAGTCACCAGCCTTGGCCTGCTCGGCATTGCGGCGTTTGAAGGCCAGCGTTATCAGGACGCCATCGACTACTGGAATCGTCTGTTGGCGCAACTGCCGCCGGAGGACAATTCCCGCGCCGCGCTGCAAGGCGGCATCGCCCGGGCCACCGAGAAGCTCGAAGCTGGCGGCGGCAAAGTCGCCCAGGCGCCAGCGGCCAAGGCGGCTGCACTGCTGAAAGTCACCGTCGATCTGGCGCCAGAGCTGAAGGCCAAGGTCCAGCCCGGCGACAGCGTGTTCATTTTCGCCCGTGCCACTTCAGGGCCACCGGCGCCACTGGCCGCCAAACGCCTGACCGTGGCCGACTTGCCGGCAACCGTCGAACTGGGCGATGCCGACGCAATGATGCCGCAGTTGAAACTGTCGAACTTCCCTGAAGTCCAACTGGTTGCGCGCATTTCCCGCGCCGGCCAACCGACTGCCGGCGAATGGATCGGTCGTAGCCAGCCCCTGGCCAGCAGCACCACTGCGTCGCAAAAACTGACCATCGACAGCCCGGATAAATAGCAGTCCGGGACAATTAACAGGAAGCACCGCCATGACCGCCATCGCTCGTATCACTCTGCTCAGTCTGGTCCTGGGGCTGAGCGCCTGTGCGGTCCAACGGCCCGAGCCGACGCGGCTGCCGCCGATCCCGCCCTCGCAGCCCGGCACGAAACCGGCGCCATCAACGGTGCCAGGCAAATCGACTACTCCGAGCAAATCGGCCAAACCGCTGCCACGCACCTCCGCCAGCTTCGCGCCGCCGCCGGGTGGCAACAGCCACTGGGATCCCAAGATGGGTGTGTACGTGCTGGACGATCAACCCAACACCTTCTACCGCCAGCGTACCTACTACCGCTGGAACAACGGCTGGAGCCGCTCGGTCAGCCCGGACGGGCCATGGGAAGAAACAGACATCCATGGCGTACCGGGTGGATTGGGCAGGCAATTCGGGCAATAAATGAAAACGGCGATCTCAGGATCGCCGTTTTGTTGTTTGGGGGCCGAGAAAGATTCAGAGCATGGACTGATAAGGAATCAACGCGTTGACCGACTTGATCAGGCCCTGGCGTAGCAGAAGATCAAGATAGGTTTGGACATCCATCGGCGGCATCTTCAGCTGCTGTCGTTGGCGCTGCGCAGCCGCGACCACTGCTGCCGGATCCAGGCTAAACAGGTTGCCGACGAACTCGTCAGGATGCTGAGCTTCGATATCGAAAGAGCCCAGCACAGCACAAGGAAAGTCTTTCTGATTGAACGTAACGATGACGCTGGCGTGACAACGAATGGCAGCCGCCAGCACATGTCGATCATCGATATCGGGCAGCGATAATCCTTCGATCAGGTTTTCGTAACCGGTTACACAAGCATCGGGTAAAGCCTGATCCATCAGTTCGGATGTGCGATCAAGTTGTTTTGCCGTCAGGTCCGGACGGTTCTTGAGCAGATTACGTTTCCACTCATTGTGTATCTCCAAAGACCATTTCGCTCTGAAACGACCGGAGAGGGCTAGCCACATCAGAAAATCTCTCAACGGCGCTGGGTACAGCACACAGGCGTCATATACAGCGGTAAAAGAAGATTGCCTCACTCGTATCCTGTCCTTAACGCTTGTGCCTGCTCGGCAAGAAGCATCATTGCTTGCTCGCTGGCAGTGTCGCGCCGGTTTTTATAGTCCATCAAATCGGCAAAGCGCACACGTCGGTGCTTGCCGGTTTTGTGGTAGGACAAGTCGCCGGATTCGAGCAGTTTGATCAGGTGTGGGCGTGAGACGTTGAGCAAGTCAGCCGCTTCCTGGGTGGTCAGTTCAGCGTGAATCGGGACCACTTTGACCGCGTTGCCCGCAGCGAGCTCAGCCAAAATGTCGACAAGCAGCCGCAGTGCCGAGGTCGGGAGTTCTACATTGTGGGCTTCGTTCTGCTCGTCGAAAATCTGGATGCGTTGGGTGTCGAATTGAGTGGCGAGATAGGCGGCCAAGGCACGCTGCCCCTCGACGGCTGCCTGGACTTCGCGCTCCACAGGCAAGGTGATCGGCGGGTGAATGACAGGTGACATGGCGTTTTCCAATATTCTGAATAATCGAAGCACGCAGGCTATTCGAATTAATCGAAAATCGCAATAAACGAAATAATCGAAACGCCAGGTCGTTTTTAACAACGCCCCCTGACAGGAGCAGTCAGTCAGAACGCCGCTTTGCCTATCGAAGATCCGCCGTCGACAAACAACGTTTGTCCGGTGATAAACCCGCTCTGCTCCGACAACAAGAACGCAATCGCTGCGGCGATCTCCTGCGGCTGCCCCAAACGCCCCATCGGCACACCCGCCAGATACCGCGCTTCACCTTCGCTGCCCGGTGGGTTGTTCGCCCGAAACAGTTCTGTTTCTGTTGGCCCCGGCGCCACCGCGTTCACCGTCACACCGGTTTGTGCCAGTTCCAGCGCCCAGGACCGGGTGAAGCTGATCAACGCTGCTTTCGCCGCCGCATACGCAGTACGCTGGGTGATGCCAAGCACCGTCAAACTGGAGATGTTCACCACCCGACCCCAACCCTTTGCGCGCATGTTCGGCAGCAGTGCCTGAGTGGCCTGCAGCGCCGAATGCAGGTTGACCCGCATCACGTCATCGAAGGTGTCGAGGTCGATTTCACCCAGCACTTGCGGGCGCACCAGCCCGACGTTGTTCACCAGTCCGTCGAACTCGTAAGTCCTGGCCAAATCCGCCAATACTTCCTGGGTCAGCGTTCTGTCGCCCAGGTCCAGAGGAAACAAAATGCCGGGAAAGCTCAGGTCAGGCGTTCGGGCAATGCCAACCACCCGATGCCCGGCTCGGTCCAGATGCTCAGCCACTGCCCGACCAATGCCTTTGCTGGCGCCAGTAATGAGGAAGGTACGTCGAGTCATTTCACGCTCCTTGAAAGATCATGCCGCCGGGTCGGGCCGCGTTTGATGGGTCAGCCCCGAGTCGCATCCAGCATCGCCTCAGGCTTTGGGCGTTGAGTGTAATCCGGGTTGACCTCGGCGTAATGAATCACACCGCGCAAAAGGATTCATTTCGGGGGGATGCCGGGTCCCGCAAAAACACGCTGTAAAACAACCGCGCGTCCCAAGCCGGGTTTTTATGCTTGAGTAAAGATAACTCTAGGGTTACTTTTGGTTGAGCCTGAGCAAGGTGGCTAGTGGTGCAGAGCAGGCTATTGATAAAGGAGTTGGAGGAAGCCGGTTGGATACTGGATCGGATTACCGGCAGCCATCACATCTTCAAACACCGATACAACCCGTACACGATACCCGTCCCTCATCCGAAAAAGGATTTGCCGATCGGGACGGTCAAAAGCATCAGGAGGCGAGCCGGGCTGTACTGCCCGGGAGCCAGTTATGCAGGAGATCCATAATGCAATATCCAATCTGTATCGAGTGGGGCGACGAGAACACCGCCATCGGTATTCAGATCCCCGATATTCCAGGCGCCGTAACGGCCGGGGATTCGTTTGAAGACGCCTATAACGCGGCAATCGAAATTGCTCACATCATGCTTCAGGAGATTGCGGCGGACGGAGAGTCGATACCTATGCCCACGTCTGCGGCTGTTCACCGTGGGAATCCTGATTTTGCCAACATGGGCTGGGGCATGCTGGAACTGGACATCGCGCCGTACATGGGCAAAACCGAGAAGGTAAACGTCACGCTTCCCGGTTATGTGATCCAGCGCATTGACCGGTATGTACGTGAGCACAATGTCAAAAGCCGCTCCTCCTTTCTGGCAGATGCGGCGATGGAGAAATTGGTTCGGCACTGAGTGTCTGTCGGATGCATTGCAATCGCGGGCAAGTCGGATCGCCCGCGAAGCTTTTGTCGCTTTAAGCCGTCACCAACGATGCTTTCTGCGAAACACTCAAGAACCGCAACAACGCCAACAACGGAAACGCGCTGCCCACGATCACGATCCATAACCAGCCGCCATGCTCATACACCGCGCTGGCTACCGAGGAGCCAAACGCGCCGCCGATGAAGATGCTGGTCATGTACAGCGCATTCAAGCGGCTGCGGCTTTTGGCGTCGAGGGCGTAGACCGCGCGTTGGCCGAGGACCATGTTCATTTGCACGCAGAAGTCGAGCACCACACCGGTGACCGCGAGGCCGATGACGCTGTAGACCGGATGGATGAAGGCCGGCAGAAAACTCAGGCTGGCGAACAGCAGGGCCAGCAATGATGCGATGCGCGTGTGGCCAGCGTCGGCCAGTCGACCGGCGATGGGCGCGGCGATGGCGCCTATGGCACCGACCAGGGCGAAGATCGCGATCTGGGTTTGCGACAGTCCATGGTTGCGCGCCAGCTCCAGCGGCACAGCGGTCCAGAACAGGCTGAACGTGGCGAACATGCAGCCCTGGTAGAACGCGCGTTGACGCAACACCGGTTGTTGGCGCAACAACGTCCACAAAGAGCCGAGCAACTGACCATAGGACGCACTGTGATCAGGCTGGCGCTTGGGAATGGTCAGCGCCAGCACGACGCTGATCGCGGCCATCAACACCGCCGCAATCACGAACATCGCACGCCAGCCGAAGTGGTCAGCCACGACGCTGGACACCGGCCGCGCCAACAAAATGCCCAGCAGCAAACCGCCCATGATCCCGCCGACCACACGGCCGCGCGACTCTTCGGGCGCCAGGTGCGCAGCCAACGGAATCAGGATCTGCACCGACACCGAACTGAAACCCACCAACAGCGAGATCAGCAAAAACACGTTCGGCTGATCGGTAAACGCAGCGCCCAACAGACTGGCAATCGCCACCACGGTAGTGATGATCATCAGGCGGCGGTTTTCCAGCAGATCGCCCAGCGGCACGAGGAAGAACAAGCCCAGCGCGTAACCGATCTGGGTCAACGAAACAATCAGGCTGGCCATCGTGCTGGTCAGGCCGATGTCCGGCGCGATCAGGCCGATGATCGGCTGCGCGTAGTAGATGTTGGCGACAATGGCGCCGCAGCAGAAGGCGAACAACATCACCATGCCTTTGGTCATTGTCGCGGTGCCGTGGGGCATCTGGGTTGCTGGGTTCATAACGGGTCTCGCTGAACAGAATGGGATGCGCGCAGGCTAAAGAGGTATCGAATTGGGCAGAAGAGGGTTTGGAGTGATAGCAATCATTCCTTTGCGGAATGAGTGACGGACGCGTGTGATGTCCATCGATGAGCCTTGCGTCAAAACATTGAGGTCCGATGATACATTCACTTACATCCTGTTCGATAGCGTGCTTATGTTCTCTCTCACGTTTCATAACCGGAAGGCACTTCCATGAATGCGATGTTTCGTCACCTTGTTCGCGGCGTTTCAGCTCTTACCTTGATCGGCTTGTTCACGGCGGGCGTGGCCCAGGCTGCCGACGCACCGGGCATGCGCATCGGCGTGCGGGGCGAGATCACCGGGGTGAGCCCGGATGTCTTGAAAGTCCACGTCAACAGTGGTGAAAACGTGGTCATCAACCTGACTTCGGACACCAAGGTCCGCGCCGTCACCCTGGCCAATATCGAAGACATCAAGCCCGGCAGCTACATTGGTACGGCGGCGATACCCCAGGAGGACGGCACGCTCAAGGCGCTGGAAGTCCACGTCTTCCCACCGGAGCTGGCCGGCAGTGGCGATGGTCATCGGCCGTTTGATCTGGTCAAGGGCAGCAGCATGACCAATGGCAGCGTGGGGGATCTGGTGGTCAGCAATGGTCGGATCCTGACCGTCAACTATAAGGGCGGGCAGCAGAAGATTCTGGTGCCGGAGGATGTGCCGATCGTGAACCTGGTGCCAGGCGATCGCAGCTTGTTGAAGGTTGGGGTGAAGATCGTCACGTTCGTTATCCAAAGTGCGGACGGGACGCTGACCGCGCAATCGATCTCGGCGGGCAAGGATGGTGTTACGCCGCCGATGTAACGGTGCACCGGGGGAATGAACTCACCGCTGATCGTTCCCATGCTCTGCGTGGGAATGCCTCATTGGACGCTCTGCGTTCGCTGTTGGGACGCGGAGCGTCCCGGGCTGCATTCCCACGCAGAGCGTGGGAACGATCAGTCAGCGGCGGGCTCAGGCATTACTGGCCGCTGTAGATCTGATCAAAGATCCCGCCATCATTGAAGTGGGTCTTCTGCACGGTGCGCCAGTCGCCGAAGGTCTTCTCAACCGAGAGGAAATCCACTTTCGGGAAGCGGTCGGTGTACTTGGCCAGCACGGCCGGATCACGCGGACGCAGGTAGTTTGCCGCTGCAATCTCCTGGCCTTCCGGCGACCACAGGTACTTCAGGTATTCCTCGGCAGCCGCGCGGGTGCCTTTTTTGTCGACGGTTTTGTCGACCACGGACACCGGCGGCTCAGCTTCGGCGGAAACGCTTGGGTAGATCACTTCAAACTGGTCACGGCCAAACTCACGGGCAATCATTTCCGCTTCGTTTTCGAAGGTCACCAGCACGTCGCCGATCTGGTTGGTCATGAAGGTTGTGGTCGCTGCGCGGCCGCCGGTATCCAGCACCGGTGCTTGCTTGAACAGCTTGCCGACGAAGTCTTTGGCCTTGTTTTCATCGCCGCCATTCTTCAGCACGTAACCCCAGGCCGAGAGATAGGTGTAGCGGCCGTTACCCGAAGTCTTCGGGTTCGGCACGATCACTTGCACACCGTCCTTGAGCAGGTCGGGCCAGTCTTTGAGGGCTTTCGGGTTGCCTTTGCGGACGATAAACACGGTGGCCGAAGTAAACGGTGCGCTGTTGTTCGGCAGGCGGGTGACCCAGTTGTCCGGGACCAGTTTGCCGTTGTCCGCCAAAGCATTGATGTCAGTGGCCATGTTCATGGTGATGACGTCAGCCGGCAGGCCGTCGATCACCGAACGCGCCTGTTTGCTGGAACCGCCGAAGGACATTTGCAGGGTGATGTTTTCGTTATGCTCGGCTTGCCAGTGTTTCTGGAACGCAGTGTTGTAGTCCTTGTAGAAATCGCGCATCACGTCGTAGGAAACGTTGAGCAGGGTCGGTGCGGCCTGAGCCACGCTGGTCAGTGCCAGGCCAGCGGCCAGAAGTGAGGCGCCAAAGAGTTTTTTCACTGCGCATTCCTTGTTCTAATTTAAATTTGAGGCAATTTGCCAGCGACTATAACTGGGCTCGCATAGTCCTTTAAAGATTAAAAAGCACTTTGCTTATTCCAGTTTTTTGAACAGCGCATTGCCACAGCGCGAGCAGAATGCGGCGCCATGTTCATGGCTGTTTTTCTTGCACACCGGGCAGTCATGTTGCAGCTGTTCGCCGCGCATGGCGTTGGCCAGTTCGGCAGTGAAAATCCCGGTCGGCACCGCGATGATCGAGTAACCCGTGATCATCACCAGCGATGAAATCACCTGGCCCAACGGCGTCTTGGGCACGATGTCGCCAAAGCCCACGGTGGTCAGCGTGACGATTGCCCAATAGATGCCTTTGGGAATGCTGGTGAAGCCGTGTTCCGGGCCTTCGATCACGTACATCAATGTGCCGAACACCGTTACGAGGGTGCAGACGCTGACGAGGAACACCACGATCTTCTGCTTGCTGCCGCGCAGCGCCGACATCAAATAGTTGGCTTGCTTGAGGTACGGGCTGAGCTTGAGCACGCGGAAAATCCGCAGCATCCGGATGATCCGGATAATCAGCAGGTACTGCGCATCGGCGTAATACAGCGCGAGGATGCCGGGCACGATCGCCAGCAAATCCACCAGCCCGTAAAAGCTGAACGCATAGCGCAACGGTTTGGGTGAGCAATAAAGCCGCAGACCGTATTCGATGGCGAAGATGATCGTGAAGCCCCACTCGATGTACGCCAGCACATCGGCGTAGTTCTGGTGGATCGCATCGATGCTGTCGAGCATCACGATGATGATGCTGGCGAGGATGATCAACAGCAGGATGCCGTCGAAGCGCCGTCCTGCCGTGGTGTCGCTTTGGAAAACCATGACGTAAAGGTCTTTACGCCAGTCTTTGCTGCTGTCCATGGATACCGCCTGAACCAATGATCAGCGAAGCCTAGGTTGATTCTCCCCGCTAGCGCAAGGCTCACGGGCGACCGGGGCTTTGTCGAGCTTTTGAGTGGCGGTACGCAACAACCAGCTGGCGAGGATGAAGGGCGCGGTCAGCGTGGGCATACCGACAGCGGCAAACATCGGCGTCAGCAGCAGCGCCAAGGCAATGCCGACCACCGGCAGCCACGACGGCTGGCGCTGCGAGTTGAAGGCCAGGGCGGCGAGAACGGCGTTATAGCTGCCGAGGCCCAGTAATGCGCTGTAGAAGTCGTGGTTCAGCAGACTCCAGCCCATGCCCGCGACAGATGCCAACAACGCCCAGCAGAATGCGCGGCGATCAGCGATCAGCAAGCCGGCGGCAATCAACGCGCCGGCCAGTGGATGACCCAGGAACATCACCTGGCCCAGGCCTTTGAATGGGGCGGCGAGCATGTTTAGCGTGTTGATTTCGATCAAATGCGCCGTTGTCGAGGGGGTGGCGAAACACAGCAGCAACCAACTGATCCCCACGAAAGGTGCGGTGTAGGCAGGCAGGTATTGGCTGAGCCGCGCGCGTTTGAGCCACTGTTGAGTAATCATCGCGCTCAGACCGCCGCAGGCAATGATCACCAGCGGCAACATCGCGGACCAGGGGAAATACAGGCTCAGCAGCAGGCCCAGCAAAACGCCGTTGTAGCTGAAGAGTCCGGCTTGGCGGTCGGCCTTGGCATAGCCTCGACGCTGGGCGGTGAGCAGCCCGGCGACGCCACCGAGCAGCGCACCACCGAGCAAGGCCGGCGCGGTAAAAAGAATCGCCAACAGGCACAGCAGACCGCACAGCGGATGGCGCTGGAGGAAGATCTGGCTGAAGCCGTTGAGCAGGGCAGTCGCCCAATCGGGGCAGTGGGTGTTGAAGTGGTTGGCAGGCATGGCAGTTCTGAAAGTCAGTGAAACCGAGACGGCTGCATCGCCAGCAGGCTGGCTCCCACAGTGAATCTCCGTTCAGTCTTGATTCCGTGATCGACACAAAACCAATGTGGGAGCCAGCCTGCTGGCGATGAGGCCGGTATAGGCGCTCTAGATCAATGTCTCGATACGCAAAGAGTTAGTCGACCCCGGCTGCCCAAACGGCACACCCGCCGTGATCAATAAAGTATCCCCGCGCTGCGCCATGCCCTGTGCCTGGGCAATCTCCAGCGCTGTCGAGCACACTTCGTCCACCTGCCGCAGCCGATCATTGACCACCGAGTGCACGCCCCACGCCACCGTCAAACGGCGCGCCGTCTGCAGGTTCGGTGTCAGGTTGAGGATCGGCACCGTCGGCCGCTCCCGCGCCGCGCGCAGACTCGAGGTGCCCGACTCGCTGTAATTGACCAGCACCGCCACCGGCAGCACGTTGCTGATACGCCGAATCGCGCAGCTGATCGCATCGGAAACGGTCGCTTCAGCCTTAGGCCGGCTGACATCCAGTTGCGCCTGGTAATCCGGACCGTTTTCCACCTGACGGATGATCTTGCTCATCATCTGCACGGCTTCCAACGGGTATTCGCCGGACGCGGTTTCCGCCGACAGCATCACCGCGTCGGCACCTTCGGCCACGGCGTTGGCCACGTCTGTGACCTCGGCGCGGGTCGGGGCAGGGGAGAAGCGCATCGACTCCAGCATTTGCGTCGCCACCACCACCGGTTTACCGAGCTGACGGCACAGGGCGATGATGTTTTTCTGAATTTGCGGCACGCTTTCGGCTGGCACTTCCACGCCCAGGTCACCGCGAGCGACCATGATCGCGTCGCTCAATTCGGCGATCTCGCGCAACTGTGTCACGGCCGATGGCTTCTCGATCTTGGCCATCAAGAACGCCTTGTCGCCGATCAGTTCGCGGGCTTCGCGGATGTCTTCCGGGCGTTGCACAAACGACAGCGCGACCCAGTCCACGCCCAGCTCCAGGCCGAAGCTCAAGTCGCGACGGTCCTTGGCGGTCAGCGGGCTCAGGTCCAGCACTGCTTGCGGCACGTTCACCCCTTTGCGGTCGGACAATTCGCCGCCATTGAGCACGGTGGTGTCGATGGCGTCGGCGTACTTGGTGACGACGCGAAGGCGCAATTTGCCGTCGTCGAGCAGCAGGTCCATGCCCGGTTCCAGCGCGGCGATGATTTCCGGGTGAGGCAAGTTAACGCGGCGCTGATCGCCCGGCGTCGGGTCGAGGTCCAGGCGCAGTGCCTGGCCGCGATGCAACTGCACCTTGCCTTCTGCGAACTTGCCGACCCGCAGTTTCGGGCCTTGCAGGTCCATCAGAATGCCCAGTGGGTAATTCAACTGGCGCTCGACTTCACGAATCCATTGATAGCGCTGGGCGTGGTCGGCGTGATCGCCGTGGCTGAAGTTCAGGCGAAAAATGTTGACCCCGGCCTGCACCAATTCGCGGATGTCGTCGATCCCGTCGGTGGCCGGGCCGAGGGTGGCGAGGATTTTGACCTTTTTATCAGGCGTCATGTTTAGGGCTCTCGAGGATCAGTATGGCGCGGAAGTCATTGACGTTGGTGCGGGTCGGCTCGGTGACGATCAGTGCGTCCAACGCCTCGAAATAGCCGTAGCCATTGTTGTTGTCCAACTCGTCGCTGGCGCTCAAACCGAGCGCGGCGGCGCGGGCGTAGCTGTCCGGGGTCATGATTGCGCCGGCGTTGTCTTCGGAGCCGTCGATGCCATCGGTGTCGCCGGCCAATGCGTAGACGCTGGGCAGGCCTTTGAGGCTATCGGTCAGGCTCAGGAGAAATTCGGCGTTGCGTCCGCCACGGCCATTGCCGCGCACGGTGACGGTGGTTTCGCCACCGGACAGAATCACGCACGGCGCCGCCAGGGGCTGGCCATGCAGGACGATTTGCCGGGCGATGCCGGCGTGAACCTTCGCCACTTCCCGGGATTCACCTTCCAGATCCCCGAGGATCAACGGGCTGAAACCGGCCTGACGGCATTTCACCGCTGCCGCTTCCAGGGATTGCTGCGGACGGGCGATCAATTGGAAATGACTGCGCGCCAGGCTCGGATCGCCAGGTTTGACGGTTTCCGATTCCGGGCTTTGCAACCAGGTGCGCACAGAGGTCGGGACCTCGATGCCGTAGCGTTTGAGGATCGCCAGGGCTTCGGCCGACGTGCTGGGGTCGGCCACGGTGGGGCCGGAGGCGATGACGGTAGCGAGGTCGCCCGGTACATCGGAAATCGCGTAGGTATAAACAGTGGCCGGCCAGCAGGCTTTGCCGAGACGGCCGCCCTTGATCGCCGAGAGGTGCTTGCGCACGCAATTCATCTCGCCGATGGTGGCGCCGGATTTGAGCAGGGCTTTGTTGATCGATTGCTTGTCGGCCAGGGTGATGCCTTTGGCCGGAAGGGCGAGCAACGCCGATCCGCCGCCCGAGAGCAGGAAGATCACGCGGTCTTCTTCGGTCAGGTTGCTGACCAGTTCCAACACACGCTTGGCGACGGCTTGGCCGGCAGCGTCCGGCACCGGGTGAGCGGCTTCGACGACTTCGATTTTTTCGCACGGGGCGCCGTGACCGTAACGCGTCACCACCAGACCTGAGACTTCACCCTGCCAGCAGCGCTCGACCACCTGGGCCATCGCGGCGGCGGCTTTGCCGGCACCGATGACGATCACCCGACCGCTGCGATCCTTGGGTAAATGGGCTTCGAGGACGTGTTGCGGATGGGCCGCGTCGATGGCTGTGGCAAACAGCTCGCGCAGCAGTTGTTGCGGATCGACCGACATGGCGGGCTCCCGGAATTCTTGTTATTGGAGAACGACTCGAACCCTGTGGGAGCGAGCTTGCTCGCGATAGCGGTGGATCAGTCAACATTGATGTTGAATGTCAGGCCCTCATCGCGAGCAAGCTCGCTCCCACAGGTTTGATGCGGTTTTGTGCAGGGCTTACTTCTTATCGCGAATCGAGAAATTCGCCATGTGTTCCAGGCCCTTGATCAGTGCCGAGTGGTCCCAGTTGCTGCCACCGATGGCCGCGCAGGTGCTGAACACTTGCTGGGTGTTGGCGGTGTTCGGCAGGTTGATGTTCAGCTCCTTGGCGCCTTGCAGGGCCAGGTTCAGGTCCTTCTGGTGCAGGCTGATACGGAAACCCGGGTCGAAGGTGCCTTTGATCATGCGCTCACCGTGCACTTCGAGGATCTTCGACGATGCGAAACCGCCCATCAGCGCTTCACGCACCTTGGCTGGATCAGCACCGTTTTTCGAGGCGAACAGCAGCGCTTCGGCCACGGCCTGGATGTTCAGCGCGACGATGATCTGGTTCGCCACTTTCGCGGTTTGACCGTCACCGTTGCCGCCGACCAGGGTGATGTTCTTGCCCATCGCCTGGAACAGCGGCAGCGCGCGTTCGAAGGCATCGGCATCGCCGCCGACCATGATGCTCAAGGTCGCCGCCTTGGCGCCGACTTCACCGCCAGACACTGGCGCATCGAGGTATTGCGCGCCTTTTTCGTTGATCTTTGCCGCGAATGCCTTGGTGGCGGTCGGCGAGATCGAGCTCATGTCGATGACGATTTTGCCTTTGCCGACACCGGCGGCAACGCCATCTTCACGGAACAGCACGTCGTCTACCTGTGGGGTGTCCGGCACCATGATGATGATGATTTCAGCTTCCTGGGCCACTTCTTTCGGGTTCGCCAGGGCGACGGCGCCAGCGGCCACCAGGTCGGCAGGCGCGGCGTCGTGGTGCGCCGACAGGAACAGGCTGTGACCGGCTTTCTGCAGGTTCAACGCCATTGGGTGGCCCATGATGCCGGTGCCGATAAATCCGATTTTAGCCATGAAAAATTCCTCTTGTTTTTATTGCTGCTTCAAGCAAATAGGGACGCGCATCGATGTGGGAGCTGTGTCAGATCGCGTTATGGGTTTTCAGCCAGCCCAGGCCCGCTTCAGTGGTGGTCAGTGGCTTGTATTCACAGCCGATCCACCCCTGATAACCGATGCGGTCCAAGTGTTCGAACAGGAAGCGGTAGTTGATTTCACCGGTGCCCGGTTCGTTACGTCCTGGGTTGTCGGCCAACTGGATGTGGTTGATCTCGCCCAGATGCGCGGCCATGGTGCGAGCCAGGTCGCCCTCCATGATTTGCATGTGATAGATGTCGTATTGCAGGAACAGATTGGCGCTGCCGACCTGTTCGCGAATCGACAGGGCTTGCGCCGTGTTGTTCAGGTAGAAACCCGGGATGTCGCGGGTGTTGATCGCTTCCATCACCAGTTTGATGCCGGCCGCTTGCAGCTTGTCGGCGGCGTACTTGAGGTTGGCGACGAAGGTTTTCTCCACGGTGGCATCGTCGACGCCTTGTGGACGAATACCGGCCAGGCAGTTGACCTGAGTGTTGCCCAGCACTTGTGCATAGGCGATGGCCAGGTCGACACCGGCGCGGAACTCTTCAACACGGTCCGGCAGGCACGCGATACCGCGCTCACCCTTGGCCCAGTCACCCGCCGGCAGGTTGAAGAGCACCTGGGTCAGACCGTTGGCATCGAGCTTGGCCTTGATCTCGGCGGAGCTGAAGTCGTAAGGGAACAGGTACTCGACACCACTGAAGCCGGCCTTGGCGGCCGCTTCGAAACGGGCGAGGAAGTCCTGTTCGGTGAAGAGCATGGACAGGTTGGCTGCGAAACGCGGCATGGTGGTCTCCCGTTTTAAGTTCTCGTTCCCACGCTCTGCGTGGGAATGCCTCTTCGGACGCTCTGCGTCCGCTCTTGGGACGCGGAGCGTCCCGGGCTGCATTCCCACGCAGAGCGTGGGAACGATCATCATCAGCAGTTAATCAAGCAACGAAATCGCGGTTGGCGCATCGTTGCCGACCAGCGCCAGGTCTTCAAATTCGTTGACGGCGTTGATCTCGGTGCCCATCGAAATGTTGGTCACACGCTCCAGAATAATCTCGACGATCACCGGCACCTTGAACTCTTCGATCAGTTCCTGAGCCTTGCGCAGGGCTGGCTGGATCTGACCCGGTTCGAACACGCGCAGTGCCTTGCAACCGAGGCCTTCGGCGACCGCAACGTGGTCGACACCGTAACCATTGAGTTCCGGAGCGTTCAGGTTATCGAAGGACAGCTGTACGCAATAGTCCATGTCGAAACCGCGCTGGGCCTGACGAATCAGCCCCAGGTACGAGTTGTTTACCACAACGTGGATGTACGGCAGCTTGAACTGCGCGCCCACCGCCAACTCTTCGATCATGAACTGGAAATCATAGTCGCCGGACAGTGCCACGACCTTGCGGCTCGGATCAGCCTTGACCACGCCCAATGCGGCCGGAATGGTCCAGCCCAATGGACCGGCCTGGCCGCAGTTGATCCAGTGACGCGGCTTGTAGACGTGCAGGAACTGCGCGCCGGCAATCTGCGACAGACCGATGGTGCTGACGTAGCACGTGTCTTTGCCGAACACCTGGTTCATCTCTTCGTACACCCGTTGCGGCTTGACCGGCACGTTGTCGAAGTGAGTCTTGCGTTGCAGGCTGGCTTTGCGCTGTTGGCAATCTTGCAGCCAGGCGCTGCGGTTTTTCAGCTTGCCTGCTGCTTGCCACTCGCGAGCGACTTCGATGAACACGGTCAGCGCAGCAGCAGCGTCGGAGACGATGCCCAGGTCCGGGTTGAACACGCGGCCGATTTGCGTCGGTTCGATGTCAACGTGGATGAACTTGCGGCCTTCGGTGTACACGTCGATCGAGCCGGTATGACGGTTGGCCCAACGGTTACCGACGCCCAACACCACGTCGGACTTGAGCAGGGTGGCGTTGCCGTAGCGATGCGACGTCTGCAGACCGACCATGCCGACCATCAACGGGTGATCGTCCGGGATCGTGCCCCAGCCCATCAGGGTCGGGATCACCGGGATGCCGGTCAGCTCGGCGAACTCCACCAGCAATTCGCTGGCGTCGGCATTGATGATGCCGCCACCGGCGACCAGCAATGGGCGCTCGGCCTGATCGAGCATGGCCAGGGCCTTCTCGATTTGCACGCGGTTGGCGGTTGGCTTGGCCAGCGGCAGTGGTTCGTAGGCGTCGATGTCGAATTCGATTTCAGCCATCTGCACGTCGAACGGCAGGTCGATCAGCACCGGGCCTGGACGGCCGGAGCGCATTTCGTAGAAGGCTTTCTGGAATGCGTAGGGCACCTGGCCCGGCTCCATGACAGTGGTCGCCCACTTGGTCACTGGCTTGACGATGGTGGTGATATCGACGGCCTGGAAGTCTTCCTTATGCATGCGCGCTCGCGGTGCCTGACCGGTGATGCACAAGATCGGGATCGAGTCGGCCGAGGCGCTGTAGAGCCCGGTGACCATGTCGGTACCGGCAGGTCCCGAAGTCCCGATGCACACGCCGATGTTGCCGGCCTTGGTGCGGGTGTAGCCCTCGGCCATGTGCGAGGCGCCTTCAACGTGGCGAGCGAGGACGTGATCGATGCCACCGACCTTCTGCAAGGCGGAGTACAGCGGGTTGATTGCGGCGCCCGGGATGCCAAAAGCGGTATCAACCCCTTCGCGGCGCATCACCAGAACGGCGGCTTCGATTGCTCTCATTTTGCTCATGGTTTTGTGCCTCTTACGTTTTGTAATTGTATACAAGTGGCTTTGCGCAGAGTGTATTCACGGCGGACGGCGCAGGTCAATCCATTTTCTCAAGCGACTGTTTCATTCGTCGGAAGGCCGTTCTACTGTGGCTTTTCGTCGCATGTGGCGCTTTTCGATAATTATTGTATACAAAAAAATAATTCATTGTGTTCTATTTGTTGCATCGGACTGCGGCACAACGGCGCAGCCCAACGGCTTTCCGAAAAACAAAATGAGGACGGCACCATGAGCGCTTTAACCTTGAAAGTCGCAGTCAACCTGACCACTCAGGCCATCTCCGCTGCGCGTGCAATCTCCGCAGCCCCGTTAACCATCGCGGTGCTGGACGCCGGCGGGCACCTGATCACCCTGCAACGTGAAGACGGCGCCAGCCTGCTACGCCCGCAGGTCGCCATCGGCAAAGCCTGGGGCGCCATTGCCCTGGGCAAAGGCTCCCGCCTGCTGGCACTGGACGCCCAGCAACGCCCGGCCTTCTTCGCCGCGTTGAATAGCCTGGGGCAAGGCAGCGTCGTGCCGGCACCGGGTGGCGTGTTGATTCGGGATCAGGACGGCAATGTGCTGGGAGCGGTGGGGATCAGCGGGGATCTGTCGGATGTTGATGAGCAGTGTGCGATCAGTGCGATCGAGGCGGTGGGGTTGAGGGCGGATGCGGGGGTTACTGCCTAGTATTTTTGTCGATTGATCTATCGCGATCGCGAGCAAGCTCGCTCACACATTGGATTTTCGGTGAACACAAATGTTGTGAGCACCCCTAACCCCTGTGGGAGCGAGCTTGCTCGCGATAGCTATCTTCTGGACACATCCAGCTAAAAATCTGCCCCACCCTCAAGCATCCATAGGTCTAGCCTTCACATGACTTGAATCATGAGAGGCAAAGGAATGCCAGATTTTCCTGCTTCACATCGCCTGCGCCTTGGTCGTTATGCCGAAGCAAATCGCATTTATCTGCTGACCACTAATACATTGGACCGAGTGCCTGTCTTCAAGGATTTCTTTTTGGGACGATTGGTCGTGGACCAATTTCGTCATGCTCAAACTCAGGGTTGGGCAAATTCATTGGCTTGGGTCGTGATGCCCGACCACTTTCACTGGTTGATCGAATTGCAGCAGGGATCTTTGAGTGAGCTGATGCAAAAGACCAAGTCACTGAGTACGCGGGCAGTCAACATGTCCACCGGTCGCAGGGGCAGTCTTTGGCAGCAGGGCTATCACGATCGAGCATTGAGGAGAGAGGCGGATTTGGTTCAGCTTGGGCGATATGTTGTGACCAACCCATTGCGGGCTGGCTTAGTTGCACGGTACGGCGATTATCCGCTGTGGGATGCTATCTGGGTTTGATCGGATACCGTATTGCCGCCATCGCGAGCAAGCTCGCTCCCACAGTGGATTTGGGTTTAACCCCAACTTCGTGAGCACCTGCAATTTCTGTGGGAGCGCGCTTGCCCGCGATGGGGTCAATGGGGTCTTTCAGTCCAGCTCACACCCCTTCAACACCAATCGAATAATCGTCTGCGCCGCCGCTTCATAATCGGCCTCATCCAGTTTGTCCTTGCCGGTCACCGCAGAAATCTGCCAGTCGAAGTCGGCATAAGTCTGGGTGGCTGCCCAGATGCTGAACATCAGGTGGTTGGGGTCGATGGGGGCGATTTGGCCGCGGTCGATCCAGGTCTGGATGCAGGCGATATTGTGCTTGGCCTGGCCGTTGAGTTGCTCGACCAGGTCGGCACTCAGGTGCGGGGCGCCGTGCATGATTTCACTGGCGAACACCTTCGAGGCGAAGGGCAGGTCGCGGGAGATGCGGATCTTCGAGCGGATGTAGCCGCTCAGCACCTCACTCGGCACCCCATCGGCGTTGAACGGCGTTGAGGCCTGCAGAATCGGCTCGATGATGCTTTCCAGGACCTCGCGGTAGAGGTTTTCCTTGGATTTGAAGTAGTAATAGACGTTGGGCTTGGGCAATCCGGCCTTGGCTGCGATGTCACTGGTTTTGGTCGCAGCAAAGCCCTTGTCGGCAAATTCTTCACTGGCGGCACGCAGGATCAGTTCTTTGTTGCGCTCGCGGATAGTGCTCATAAACCAGGGGGTTCCTTGCCTGTTCTGGCGGTTGCGCATGGTAGCACCGGCCTCGCGCGGCGCTCAAGAATGCCCCGTGTGGCGCTTGGCCGCGTTATGCTGCGCGGCATTCATTCAAGAAGGAAGCCTGATTCATGGCAGGAAGCAGTTTGCTGGTGCTGATCGACGACATTGCCGCGGTTCTAGACGATGTGGCGTTGATGACCAAAATGGCCGCCAAGAAAACCGCTGGTGTACTCGGCGATGATCTGGCGCTCAATGCCCAGCAGGTCAGCGGCGTACGCGCCGAACGGGAAATCCCGGTGGTTTGGGCGGTCGCCAAAGGCTCATTTCGCAATAAATTGATCCTTGTACCGTCGGCGTTGGCCATCAGCGCCTTCATTCCCTGGCTGGTCACACCGCTGTTGATGGTCGGTGGCGCGTACCTTTGTTTTGAAGGCTTCGAGAAACTCGCCCACAAGTTTCTGCACAGCAAAGACGAAGACCAGGCTGAACATGCCGAGCTGGTTGAGGCGGTGGCCGATCCAGCGGTCGATCTGGTGGCGTTCGAGCAGGACAAGATCAAAGGCGCTGTCCGCACGGATTTCATTCTCTCGGCGGAAATCATTGCGATCACCCTGGGCACTGTGGCGGATGCGTCGTTGACCCAGCAGGTCATTGTCCTGTCGGGCATCGCCATCGTCATGACCGTCGGCGTTTACGGGCTAGTGGCGGGCATCGTCAAGCTCGACGACCTGGGTCTGTGGCTGACCCAGAAACCCGCACAGATGGCCAAAAGCATCGGCGGCGCGATTCTGCGTGCAGCGCCGTACATGATGAAAAGCCTGTCGGTGATCGGCACGGCGGCGATGTTCCTGGTCGGCGGCGGGATTCTGACCCATGGCGTGCCGGTGGTTCATCACTGGATTGAGAGCGTGAGCGCCGGGGCGGGCGGTGCCGGGTTTATCGTGCCGACGTTGCTGAATGCGGTGGCGGGGATTGTGGCCGGTGCGGTGGTGTTAGCGGGGGTGATGGGGGTCAGCAAGATCTGGCGCTCAGTCAAAGGCTGAGATCCAGCGGCCTGATCGTTCCCACGCTCTGCGTGGGAATGCCTCAATTGGACGCTCTGCGTCCGCTTATGGATGTGACGCAGAGCGTCACGGGCTGCATTCCCACGCAGAGCGTGGGAACGATCAGGCCATTCGATCTGCATCGAATGGCCTTTTTTGTTGCCGATGGATTTACTCGGCGATCTGCAACTTGCGCGACTCGGTGTAGACGTAACGCACTTTCTCGTACTCGAACGGTGAGTTCAGTTGGCCATAACGGAAGCCGGTCTGATAGCGCTTGTCGATACTGCGCAGGACCCAGATTTCCGGATGGTTTTCGCTGACTTGCGCGACGTTCAGGAAGTTGATCGCCGACTCCGCAGTGAAGTCCACAGCCAGGCCACCCGTGTCGCGGATGTTGGAAGGCCCAAGGATCGGCAACACGAAGTACGCGCCACCCGGTACACCGTAGAAGCCCAGGGTCTGGCCGAAGTCTTCGCTCTGGCGTGGCAGGCCCATGGCGGTGGCCGGGTCCCAGAGGCCGGCGATGCCAACGGTGGTGTTGAGCAGCAGGCGCGCGGTGGTATCCAGCGAACGCTTGCCTTTGAACTGCAGCAAGCTGTTCACCAGGTTCGGCACGTCGCCCAGGTTATTGAAGAAGTTGCTGACGCCGGTGCGCAGGAAACTCGGTGTGATGTAGCGATAACCGTCGACCACCGGCAGGAACACCCATTGGTCGAAACGGTAGTTGAAGTGATAAACCCGACGGTTCCACTCTTCCAGCGGGTCATAGACGGCCAGCGCGTTGAGTGTCGAGCGTTCGAACTCGCGCTGATCCAGCCCCGGGTTGAATTTGAGTTTGCTCAACGGCTCTTTGAAACCGTCAGAGCCGACCACGACAGGAGCGTTGGCTTTGCTGTTGTCGGCATTGGCGACGCCTGCACAGAGTAACGCTGCGATAAGCAGGAGATATTTAGCCACGGAAAAACTCCAGCATGGCGTCGCTGTTGACGCGGTAGTTAAGGTTGCCGCAATGGCCGCCCAATGGATAAAGGGTCAGGCGATCACCGAAGGTCTTGCGCAGGAAGCCAAGATCGCCAGGGCCGAGAATCACATCGTCAGCGTTGTGCATGACGGCGATTTTCGGGCTGTCGTGCAGGTAATCCTTGAGGGCGTACAGGCTGACCTGGTCGATCAGTTGCAGCAGGCTGCCGCCGTCTGTGCGAGCGCGCCACATCGGGATGACTTGCTCGGTGATGTAGCAATCGAAGTCGCATTGCAGCGCACGCTTGAGGAACGGCGTGAGGCTGGTGCCTTCGGTGATCGGGTATTTAGGCGGGGTGATCAGGCCGCGACGGTTGATCAGGTCCGAGGTGAAGGCAATGTCGGCCGCCGAGAAGCGGAACGAGGTGCCGATCAGCATGGCCATCTGTTCGTTGGTCAGGTGCTGCTTGGACTGTTGGAAGTCGTAGAGCAAGGCATCGTTGAGGTCGATATAGCCCTTCTGCTGGAAGTAGCGGGTCAATTTGTTCAGCACCAGTTCATAGAAGGTGGTGCTGTTGTTGATGCCCTTGACCTCGGTCTGGACCAGCTTGTCCAGGTTGGTGATCGAGGTGTAGAGGTTGACCGGCGGGTTGAGCAGCAAGACTTTTTTGAAGTTGAAGCTGCGGCGGGTTTCGTCCAGGTGCGCGACGAATGCCGCATCCAGTGCGCCCAGGCTGTAGCCGCTCAGGTAGTAGTCGGTGACGGGAACGTTCGGGTTTTGTGCCCGCACGGCCTGCATCACCCGGTACATGTCTTCGGCGTCTTCCTTGGTGATACCGGGTGTGGCAAAGCGTGAGGCGGCGCTCATGAAGTCGAAGCTGGTGGGCGACGACAGTTGCACCACGTGATAGCCGGCCTTGTAGTAGAGCTTTTTCAGGTATTCGTTAATGCTGCTGTCATAGCGCGCACCCGTACCGGCGATCAGGAAGATCAGCGGTGCGGCTTTTTCCTGGGTGGCGATGCGATAGGTCAGTTTTTTGACCGGCCAGAAGTTGTCTGGCAGTTGAAATTCCCGCTCCGGGCGCAATGTCACGCTGCGTGTCTTCTGATCGATGTCGTCGTCCAGCGGTAACTCCGGACGCAGGTCCGGTGGCGTCGTGGCGATAGTCGCCTCGAACGGGTTGGTCAGGGGATAGCCATAACTGGCAGCGTCGATGTCGACCGCCAATGCGGACGCACTTAATATCAGGCCGCCAAAAAGGGCGGCGAAGCGCAAGGAACGGAGCATGACTAGATCCCTTAGGGAAAGGTGCCGAATGAAGTTCGCAGGCTATGACCACCGCGATTGCGCCAAAGTGCCATGCCTCGGCACCAATCAGGCCTAATTTGGGGGTAATAGTAGCTAGACGATACACTTTGCAGAGATTGCGTGACCAATTATCTGCTCTGCGCGGTTGCTTACCGCTGTGGGGGGATTAAGCTGGCTGCCGTTTTCGTTTATTGGAGTGCTTCATGTCCCGCCGTCTGCCTGTGATTCTGCTGCTCGTTTTACTGCCTTTATGGCTGGCCGCCAGCTATGGCGCGCGATATGGCTTCATGGAGGATGCGCAGTGGGTCGGCTTGTGTGTGGACGAGGCTAGCCGCTGGGAATGCCAGGTTCGTTCGAGCTTGGGGCTGATGATTCATTTCAAGGCGTTGGGCTTTGCCGCATTGGGCGCAGCGATCATCGGTTTTGTAGTACCGGGCCGGGCAGGGTGGTGGTTGGCGGTATTGGCGCTGGTGTTAGGGTTTCCGGCATTGGCGCTATACAACACGACGTTGGCGGTGTTTGCGGTGGTGATTGCTGCACTGCGGTTGGTGAGAAAAACTACCGTTCGTTAGGTTTCTTGCATTACCTGTTATTTCTGACAGTTGACGTTCTCCAGAGCTCGGATCTAAATGGCCGGGCCGCTGTTGTATAGCGTTGATCCTGTCAGGAGAAACTAACATGCACACCCGCACTCCCAGATTGTCGGTGATTGACCCGCGGGAGCTCACGGTACGCACCGTGGACTATCACCGAGAGACTGCACTGGCTCCACTTGATAAGCGTGTCACTTATCAAGTGTATGACAGTTCTGGGCGCAAAACAGACCTGTTTGATCCTCGTCTGTTTAAACTTCTCGAAACAGAACCCACTATTTCGGCAAACATCAAAACAGTATTCAGTCTCTCAGGTAAGGAGTTGCTCACCGCTAGTGTTGACGCCGGTGATCGCTTGCATTTGCCAGGTCCTGCCGGCCAGAACTGCGATAGTTGGGACAGTAAGTTCACGCACACTCATGTTGAATACGATGACCTCATTCGTCCAGTCAAGGAGTCAGTGCGAGTCTTCGGCGAGAGCGAAAGGGTCAATGCGTATTTTTCCTATGCGGGGAATGACTCTGCGTTTGTCGAGCGAAATCAGTGCGGGCAATTAATTCGTCACGATGACAGCGCTGGGACCATTATGTTTAGGGCGTTCTCCCTGAAGGGGGAACTGCTTGAATGTACCCGGAAGTTTCTTGATAAAATGGGAGCTCCGGATTGGCCTCATAGAGAGGCTGATCGTGATCTTCTACATGAAAAGGGCGATGGTGCCACTACTTGTTATCGTCATAATGCAGTATCTCAATTGCTCTGCCAAACCGACGCTGAACATAATACTCAAACATTTGAATATACGGTTGACGCACAGGTTGCCGGGATAAAAGTACAAATAGGCGTAGATGGGCAAGAAAAAGATCTGTTGGTTGACATTCGTTACAATGCTTTCAATAAAGTTGAGCGGCAAACATTCGCTAATGGGCTTGTCTGTTCTGCTATGCACTCTTCTGTCGATGGAAGACTGGAGGAGTTAAAGGCGCAGTTCCCTGGAAAACCACTTTTGCAGCATTTGATTTACTGCTATGACCCTGTTGGCAATATTTTGTCAATTGAGGATAAGGCTTTGCCTGTTCGTTATTTTCGCAACCAGAGGATAGAGCCGGTAAGGACTTTTCATTACGACACTCTTTATCAGTTGATTTATGCCACTGGCTGGCAAGTAGTCGGTGGAAGAGTAGGGCCGTATTTGCCAGAGTTTCAATCACCGGCGGACCCAGGTCAGCTGGAAAATTATACTGAGACCTTTGGCTACGATTGTAGTGGAAATCTCATTACGCAGATTCATTGCGCCGCGCTTGGTAGCCGTACCCAGCGCATGAAAGTGTCGAAATACAGTAATCGTGCCCTCGTGCAAAAGAGCAACGGTGAATTGCCTACGGAAGCTGAAATTGCTGCGGGGTATGACCCGAACGGTAATAAGCGGTTGCTGTTGCCCGGGCAGGACTTGTTTTGGGATGAGCGAAATCTTCTGCAGCGAGTCGAGCAAGTAGTACGCCCAGGCATGCGGAACGATGCCGAGAACTATGTTTATGACTATGTCGGACAAAGGCAACGAAAAATTCGCACAAATTTGGTCGGTCGTTTGGTCCGTAGCCATGAGGTCCGCTATTTGCGAGGGCTGGAAATCCGCACCGATAATGAAGAAGAACTGCATGTTATCAATGTGCATTCAGAGTTATGCAATGTTCGTGTGCAGCACCGGATGGACCGGCGGCAAAAAGTAAATACGATCAGTTACCGCTATACGTTGACCGATCAAATCGGTTCATGCTGCTTGGAAATAGATGATGGTGGGGAGGTTATAAGTGAAGAGGTCTTTTATTCTTACGGCTGCACGGCGTGGTGGGCAGGAAGCGATATAGTTAAGGCGAATGATAAGACGAGCCGCTATTCAGGTAAGGAATTAGATGCGACCGGATTGTGTTATTACGGTTTTAGGTATTATGTGCCTTGGTGGAATCGATGGCTGAGTCCAGACCCTGCGGGTGTAGTAGATGGCTTGAATTTATATTGTATGGCGGGTAATAGTCCTGTCACCTTCTTTGATAAGGCCGGGCTTAATAATACGAATGTTAATGCTGGAGGCAAGGATGATTACGGCACGTTGGTTTCTGCCTTTGAAGAGGGGGACATTTTGTTTGGATTACGTGAACCTCGGGATCTTGCGCTGAAAGCGTTGGAAAAAGCAGGGGTCAAAGAATTTTCTAGGTTGCCACTTTGGAAGGAAGGTATCCCCAGGTTGTTATGGGAAAAAAAACGGAATGTATTGAAGCAAAATGATTTGACCGATGCGGCGTTTGGTCCGACTGTAACGGCAGGTGTGTACAATTCTGATGAGCAAATAAAGGCGGAGCTAGTGGACGCTGAACGTGGCGTTGCTTACAAGGAGTTCGCCATGACTAACAGGTATTTTCAAAAGGATGAGAAAGGGGTAGGTAACTTTTTCGAGGTAAACGTTCCGATGTGGCGCCGTTCGAGTAAGGCGGGATTGGAGTTTCAAATTTTTGAACGCGACAAGAAGGTCCTGTTCGCTATTGATAACTTGATTGAGACTCTGGACGACATTGTCTCGAAAAAGCCGGGTGCTGGTACCAGTGTTACTGCTTCAGAAATCAGGTATGTGTACAGGCGCAAAGATACGCCTGAAGTTAAAAATAATGTGAAGTTTTTTGTGGCGGGTCGAGAACTGTCACAAGCTGAGTTTTTCAACCACCCAGCTTGGAAGAATTACCATCCCCGCAAAACGTACAGCAAGGTAGTTGTTCCGCGACGTTCACAAGCGAGCAGGCATTAAGGGTGGTCATCCGCTTTCGGGGTGGTCTCGAATCCTTGTAGCAATCTATCGCTAGGTTCCTGCTCTCCGTCCAATAATGAGCGGAGAGCAGGTTTGTACTAAGGCGTTTGTCGGTTCACTGCAGATCAGCCTTTGCGAACCCGCAAGCAGCGCCACAACGCCGCCACCATCAACACACTCACCAGCGCCCAACCCCAGGCCTGCTGGTTCTGCAAGCCTTCACGAAACAGCTGCGGCGCGATGCCGGCACCGACAATGAAGGTCAGCAGCGCGATTTCACGACGCGGCACGCTCACCGGTCGGCACAGGTAAACCAGTGCCGGAAGGATGAAGGCGACACTGGGGAAGCTGCGATAACGCGGATCGAACACCAACTCCAACATCATCACCGCCGCCGCAAACCCTGCAGCAGCGACCAGCCATCCAGCGCGACGCTCCAGCGCATTGAACGCCCGTTCACGCCACCCGGTGCGGGCACTCAGGGTCAGCGCGGCATGGGCCAGCACCAGCAGGTTCAAACCGGTCAGCAACGCCACCCATAGCCATTCACTGGCAAAGCGCGTGGTGACACGGGCCAGATCACCCCAGGCGCCAATCGAACAGGCAGCCAGTGCACCGAACAGCGGCAAAACCAGCGCGGCGCGAGTGCTGCGTACGCGCCCGCCCAGCATCAGTGTGGCGAGAAAGATCAAGCCGCCGACTGCCAGCCACTGCGACCAGTACGGCACGTTCGACACCGGACCGGCCAGCACGCCCTTGTCCTGGCGATCGGCATCGAACAGACCCCAATAGCCGCCGACCGCGCCTTCGCTTGCGCGTTTCCATGGCTGGTCAAAGGCTTCGATGAGGTTGTAATGCCAGCCTTGTTGCTCGGCCATGATCACGAAGTTGCGAATGAACTTGGCTTCATTGACCCGGCTCGGCAGGGCGGTCTCGCGCTGGCGGCCTTCGCTCGGCCAGCCGGTTTCGCCAATCATCACGTCCTTGGGCGCGAATTTGTTACCAAACACCTGGCGCACTTCGGCCACATGCTGCAGGGCGGCGTCGATGTTCGAAGGATCATCTTCCCAGTAAGGCAGCAAATGGATGGTCAGGAAATCCACTGCCGGCGCGACTTCCGGGTGCTTGAGCCAGAATTCCCAGACGTCGGCATAAGTGACCGGCTGCTTGACCTGGCTTTTGACCTTGGTGATCAGCTTGGCCAGTTGCGCCCCGGTGACTTCTTTGCGCAGCAAGGTTTCGTTGCCGACGATGACCGCGGTCACCACGTCTGCGTTGGCATTGGCCGAGGCGATCAGCAGGTCGACTTCTTTTTCGGTATCCACCGGGTTGCTGTTGACCCAGGCACCGATCATCAACTTCAGTCCATGCTTGCGCGCCAGGGCGGGCAGGGCTTCAAGGCCGGTCATGGAATAGGTGCGGATGCATTCGAAGCTTTTGGCCAGCAGCGCGAGGTCGGCATCCATGCGCTCGGGGCGCAATTTGAACGGCTGATCGAAGGGCGACTGGTCCTTGTCGAACGGGGTGTAGGAGGCGCATTGCAGCTTGTGCGTCGCGCTGGCCACGTCCGGCAAAATGACCGGTTTGCCGAGGCCGTACCAGAAGCCGCCGAGAGCAAACAGCCCCAGCAGACACGCAAATAGGTAGGCAATAAAAGGAAAGCGGGATGTCGCGGGCATGGTCAGGCCGTCTGGGAACAAAGCCGCGCATGTTACCTGTATTTGCCCTGCGCTTGGTGGCCTGCATGATTTTGACATGCAAAGTTCGGGCGGATTGGCTGGAACGCTTTCTGTGCTCTAAATTAATGGCGATCTGATGTCGTTTCTCGATGGCTTGAGGTCGCTGACAGAGCAGGTCGTCGTTGTCGTCAGGTTGATTATCGAGGCGTCAGTACTCCACTGATGTTCGGACGAGTTTGCGGTGGGCGTGATGGGGGCGCTGTGCACCATAACAATACGTTGACGCGACTCGGCATCCGTCGAGCGCAGCACTTTCGGGGAAGTAACGATGAAGATGCGACGACTCTTGGGCGCAGGCGCCGCTTTGGTCCTGGCGATCAGTTCTACTATAGCCAGCGCCGAAGCCAAAGAAGTGACTATCGGTTATGTCGACGGCTGGTCGGACAGTGTTGCCACGACCAACGTGGCCGCTGAAGTGATCAGGCAGAAACTCGGTTATGACGTGAAATTGCAAGCAGTTGCCACCGGGATCATGTGGCAGGGCGTGGCCACTGGCAAACTCGATGCCATGATGTCTGCGTGGCTGCCTGTGACCCATGGTGAGTACTGGACCAAGAACAAGGACCAGGTTGTCGATTACGGCCCGAACTTCAAAGACGCGAGAATCGGCCTGATCGTGCCGGAGTACGTCAAAGCCAAAACTATTGAAGACCTTAAAACCGACGACAGCTTCAAAAAACGCATCGTCGGCATCGACGCCGGTTCGGGCGTGATGATCAAGACCGAGCAGGCAATCAAGGATTACGATCTGACCGGGTATCAACTCAAGGCCAGTTCCGGTGCCGGCATGATTGCCGAGCTGACCCGTGCAGAGAAGAAAAACGAATCCATTGCTGTGACCGGTTGGGTGCCGCACTGGATGTTCGCCAAGTGGAAACTGCGCTTCCTGGAGGACACGAAAGGCGTTTACGGCGCGGCTGAAACCGTGAACAACATCGGCAGCAAAGAACTGGCAACCAAGGCACCGGAAGTAGCCAAGTTCATGAAGAACTTCCAGTGGGCGTCGAAAGACGAAATCGGCGAAGTCATGCTGGCGATTCAAGATGGTGCCAAGCCTGAAGCCGCGGCAAAGGATTGGGTGGCCAAACACCCTGAGCGCGTTGCAGACTGGACCAAATGATTTGAGCTGACGCTTCTGGTCAGCAGCTACGAGGGCCCCTCGGCGGTAACGCCAAGGGGCCTTTTTCATTTTTTCGCAGCAGGGGTGCAAAGCAGGCTAATTAATATTTGCTGGAAAATGGCCAGACCGTCATGTCGTTCTAATACTAAGGTCGTCTGGAACCTCTTCCGCAGCCGCATAGAGTGGATAACGTTCCAACTTTAATCTGTGCTGCGAGGATAAAAACAATGAACGACAGCATTTACCTCTCGATTCAAAATAGCCCGCGCTTCAAGGAGCTGGTTAGCAAACGAGAAAGGTTCGCCTGGATACTTTCAGCGATCATGCTTGGGCTTTACTCCGGATTCATTCTTCTGATTGCTTACGGGCCGCATATCCTGGGCGCGAAGATCAGCCCTGAATCTTCGATTACCTGGGGGATACCGATTGGTGTCGGGCTGATTCTCTCGGCCTTTATCCTGACTGCAATTTACGTACGACGCGCCAATGGCGAATTCGACGACCTGAACAATGCGATTCTCAAGGAGGCTCAGCAATGATCCGGCGTTTAATGGCTCTATTGAGCATCGCAGCCTTTGCACCTGGGGCCTGGGCGTCTGAAGCCCTGACTGGCGAAGTGCATAAACAACCGCTCAACGTTTCCGCGATTCTGATGTTCGTGGCGTTTGTCGGCTTGACTCTGTGCATTACCTACTGGGCTTCCAAGCGTAACAACTCGGCGGCCGACTACTATGCGGCAGGCGGCAAGATCACCGGCTTGCAGAACGGTCTGGCGATTGCCGGCGACTACATGTCGGCGGCGTCCTTCCTGGGTATTTCCGCCCTGGTGTTCACCTCTGGCTACGACGGCCTGATCTACTCGATCGGGTTCCTGGTGGGCTGGCCGATCATTCTGTTCCTGATCGCCGAGCGCCTGCGTAACCTGGGTAAATACACCTTTGCCGACGTGGCGTCCTATCGCCTGGGGCAAACCCAGATCCGCACGCTGTCTGCTTGCGGTTCGCTGGTGGTGGTGGCGTTCTACCTGATCGCGCAAATGGTCGGTGCCGGCAAGCTGATCCAGCTGCTGTTCGGTCTGGACTACTACGTTGCCGTGATCCTGGTCGGTATTCTGATGTGCATGTACGTGTTGTTCGGCGGCATGCTGGCGACCACTTGGGTGCAGATCATCAAGGCGGTGTTGCTGCTGTCCGGTGCTTCGTTTATGGCGCTGATGGTCATGAAGCATGTCAACTTCGACTTCAGCATGCTGTTTTCCGAGGCGATCAAGGTTCACCCTAAAGGTGAGGCGATCATGAGCCCGGGCGGTCTGGTGAAAGATCCGGTCTCGGCGTTCTCCCTTGGCCTGGCCCTGATGTTCGGTACCGCGGGCCTGCCGCACATCCTGATGCGCTTCTTCACCGTGAGTGACGCGAAGGAAGCTCGCAAGAGCGTGCTGTATGCCACTGGCTTCATCGGCTACTTCTACATCCTGACGTTCATCATCGGCTTCGGCGCGATCTTGCTGGTCAGCACTAACCCTGCCTTTAAAGATGCGGCCGGCGCGCTGTTGGGCGGCAACAACATGGCGGCGGTGCACTTGGCCAACGCGGTGGGTGGCAGTATTTTCCTGGGCTTCATCTCGGCGGTGGCGTTCGCGACCATCCTGGCTGTTGTGGCCGGTTTGACCCTGGCCGGTGCTACGGCGGTGTCTCACGACCTTTATGCCAGCGTGATCAAGAAGGGCAAGGCTAACGACAAGGATGAGATTCGCGTTTCGAAAATCACCACCATTTGTCTGGGCGTGTTGGCGATTGGCCTGGGCATTCTGTTCGAAAGTCAGAACATTGCGTTCATGGTGGGCCTGGCGTTCTCCATCGCGGCGAGCTGTAACTTCCCGGTGTTGTTGCTTTCCATGTACTGGAAGAAGCTGACGACTCGCGGTGCGATGATCGGTGGCTGGTTGGGTCTGGTGAGTGCTGTTGGTTTGATGGTGCTTGGGCCAACCATTTGGGTGCAGATTCTGCATCACGAGAAGGCTATCTTCCCGTATGAGTACCCGGCGCTGTTCTCGATGGCTATTGCGTTTGTGGGGATCTGGTTCTTCTCGATTACTGATAAGTCTACGGCGGGTGTTAATGAACGCGCGCTGTTCTTCCCGCAGTTTGTTCGTTCGCAGACTGGGTTGGGGGCGAGTGGGGCGGTTTCGCACTAAGGCTTCGGGTTTATCTGTGTCATTGCGTTAAATGAAAATGCCCTGGTCGAGAGATCGGGGCATTTTTTTTTGTGGGCGGTTATCGGATTGAGCGGGCTTGGTTGTTGTGGCGGCCTTTGGGCCGACCATGTTTTGGGTTGATTGGGTGTATATCCGTTGCTGCGGTAACGGCGGCTTAGGGTTTCGCCCTGACGGCGACTCACTTTTTTGACAAACGCCTCAAAAAAGTAAGCAAAAAAAGGCTCGCCCCGGCGTCCGGCCCCTCGCTAGGGCTCGGCGTTCCTTCGCTCCGGCATTCATCTGGGGGCATCGCCTCCGGTCGGCTTCGCTTCGACCTCCTCTCGATGTGTGCGGCTGCGCCGCACGGCGCTATGCGCCTGCCCCCCAGATGAACGCCTCCACTCAGCCTCCCGAAGGGGCGGGTAGATCAAAATCAAAAGCAGGCGAGCTACCGCTCGGCCTATTGAGTGGTGAGGAGCGGGTGGTACACCATGATTTATTGTGGGAGCTGGCCTGCCGGCGATGGCGGCCGGCCAGCCGACCAATCTCTTGCAGATGTACACCAAACCCTGTGGGAGCTGGCCTGCTGGCGATGGCGGCCGGCCAGCCGACCAATCTCTTGCAGATGTACACCAAACCCTGTGGGAGCTGGCCTGCTAGCGATGACGGCCCGACAGCCGACCAGTCTCTTGCAGATGTACACCAAACCCTGTGGGAGCTGGCCTGCCAGCGATGGCGGCCTGACAGCCGACCAGTCTCCAGATGTACACCGACCCTGTGGGAGCTGGCTTGCCTGCGAAGGAGACTTTGTAGTCGACGTGTTCTTTTCGGATGTACGCAAGCTTCTCGACGACTGCGATCCTTTTGGCTTTGGCTTTGGCTTTGGCTTTGGCTTTGGCTTTGGCTTTGGCTTTGGCT
>NZ_JARVSN010000032.1:0-87573 GCF_030209165.1 Pseudomonas sp. fls2-241-R2A-110
CGATAGCGATTTACCAGTCACCGCAATGCTGAATGTAAGACCGTCATCGCGAGCAGGCTCACTCCCACATTTGTTCGTCGTCGAACACAAATGCTGTGTTCGCTGAAGATCCCTTGTGGGAGCTAGCCTGCTGGCGATAGCGTTTTATCAGTCACTTCAAAGCTAGATGTTCGATCGCCTTCTTTGCTCCGGGCGGTGTTTCGACGAAAGCCGCGACCCGTCTCTCTACCAGCAGTCAGGCACTCGCCGCGCCGGTCACCACTGGCCGACCCGGTTTGCGCAGCGGGTCCAGGCGCGAGCCGTCGTAGCGGGTTTCGCGGTAGAAGCGCCAGCGACCGAACAGGGAGTAGATATGAGTGACACGGCCCTGCTCGTGGTAGCCCATGCGAATGTGCAGTTTCAGCGCCGGAATGTTGTGGGTTTCGCAGACGTCCACCACTTTGTTGCAACCCTGGGCGCGCATGGCGTCCCAGAGGGTGACCTGAACATCCACCGACAGGCTGGTGCCGAAGTAGGCCCGGGTCATTTCGCCGCCAAACTCGAAGAATTCACCGGGTTTGACCGGGAACCAGCAGCCGTAATAGTGACGGTCATGGTAATCACGCACGCTGCCCCAGATAAACCCGACAGCGTGGCCGCTTTCGTCCAGGTACATGTGCCCGGTGTAACCTTCGGCGGCGAGCTCGGCCATGGTGCCGACGCGGTCGCCAAAATGCTTGGCGAATGCCGTGGCGTTTTCCGGGGTGATGACCTCCATGCGCAGGCCCGAGTAGGGACGTAATTTGTGCGGCGGCACCGGGCTGACCAAGTCGCGCTCCATCCACAAAAGCTCCCTGTGGAAGAACACGTAGCGTTTCCACAGCGTGTTGAACGTGCGGCTCAAGCCTTTTTGTTTGATACGTTCGCGAAGCTTTTCGATGATGCTCATGAAGCTCTCCTTAGCCATAGCCAGGGTGTGTGTGGAAACGCCTTTTATGGATATAGATCAACGGTGCAAACTCATCTCAAAGCGACAGCCCTGAATGTGTTGCAACGTATGTAACTCATTCGAGTGCAACTTCCACGGTGGCCGACACGCTGTTCACCGCGCCATAAGACACCCGTGAAACACCCTGAAGTCGCTGTTCCAGCACCTGTGTCAGCGACTCTTCGGGACGCAAGTAGGCATCACCGAAATCCGCCCCGAGCTGGGTTGGATGGGCCACGATTTCCAGCACGCCGTCGCTCGGCATCGCCTCATTGCGCAGGTCAACCGGGGTGCACACATAATCGGCGGTCGCACCCGCCAGGTGTTGCAGTCGACCATTGAGCAAGGTCTTGAACACGCGTTTGGGCACGCTCAGGTTTTGCCCTAGGTTGCGCGCAAGGCGCACCGGCACGCCCTGGCTGGCCGCGAAGCGCGCGACGATTTCGCCGATGGGCCAGATGTTGTGCACGTGTTGATGAGAATCGATGTGGCTCGGGCGCACGCCGTTGTCCAGGCAACGCTGCCATTGGGCCTGCAACTCCTCCAGCACCGCATCGCGGTCCCGGCGACTGAGCCACAGACGGTGACGGGAGAGGTTGAGATCAAACACGCCGTTGCGATCGCAGAAGTTCGTACGACCCAGGATCGACTGGCTCAAGGGGCGTCCGTACGTCAGGTTGAAATGCAAGCCGATGCGGTTTTTCAGTAACGGATGCTGGGCCATGACGCAGGCCGCCTCAAAGGCCGGCATGTTGGCCATGGCCGTGGCGGAGCTGATCAGCCCGGCCTGGAAAGCCCCCAGGATCACTGCGTTTTCGCAGGCGCTGAGACCGAAATCGTCAGCGTTGACTATGACTTGGCGAGGCATGTCCGCCCTCCCTGTTCTGGTCGATGGGTGCCGCCTTGACGGGCGCGGCGACGGGAGCCGGTGCGGGTGCCACGGCTATGGCCGCTGCTGCACGTCGGGCTCGCCATTTTTGCAATGAGGGTTTTAACCAATGCCAAAGCCTCAGCGCCAGGCCTAGTGCGAGGCCGCTGGGGCGCCAGGAATAGAAGCTCCAGCGCCAGTGTTCCAGTTGCCCGGTCATGCGTTCGTGAAGTTGATGGCTGGAGTTTGCCAGGCTCACCCGCGACGCATCGATCCAGTGCCAGTGTTCATCCAATCCCCAGCGAATCCACTCTTCAAGCAGCACCCGACCGCTGCCCAGGTCGGCGTATTGCGGCAGGAAGGCCAGGTTGTAATCGTAGAGTCGGCCTTGCTCCAGCAACCCGAGCCGATAGCTGATGCAACGCCCATCCAGTTCCAGCACGACCACTCGGACCAACCCTTGTTCGGCCAGCGCGGTGAAGGCTCGGTCCATCCATTGTCGGTGGCGTTCGTCGGAAAAAATTCCGACGCCTTCATCGCCTTTCCAGCTCACAGCCTCGACTTCACTGATGGCCTGCAACAGCGGACCCATGGTTGTCGCGTCCGGGGTGATCCGCCGGACCTGGGCGCCACAGGCCGCGATGCGTTTGCGCGCACGGCGCAATTTGTAGCGTGGATCGCCGGACACTTCCTGGTGATCGGCGTCGCTGATCAGGTGCACCGGCACCCGACAACTGAGGCGTCGTTCACCGGTCGAGGAGTGCGCCATCCACTCGGTCAGGGCACTTTCTTCGCCGACAGGTTCGGATAACTCATTGAGTTGCAGCAGGGCATGGGGAAGCTGCCGGCGAATCTCGACCAATGCCTTGCGAATATTCTCCCGGTCCATTCTGGCGAGTAAGGCCAGGCGGTCGGTGAGGGGATAGCCAAGGTGATGCAGCACGCGAAAGGGCAGTCCGCCGAACCGCTCGACGGACGCCACCAAGGGCAGGCACAAGACCAGTTCATGACCTTGCCAGCCAAGCAGCACGTGCAGACGTTCCCCGGCCTTCAAGGCCTGTTCGGATGCGCACATCCAGGCCAGGGCATTGAACGGCGTGTGGTCCGTCACCCGCAGACGCAACGTCTCATAAGCCGTTGCCGGGAAGTCAGGGGCGCACAGCGAAGTGCGCCATTCAAATCGTGCTGCCATAGGATCAGGTCGCCGCTGCTGTGGCAGGTTCACGGGCCGGTTTGCGCAAGGCATCCAGACGTGAGCCGCTGTAATGGGATTCGCGGTAGAAGCGCCAGCGACCAAACAGCTCGTAGACGTTCATGATCCGCCCCTGTTCGATGTAGCCGGTGCGTATGTGCAGTTTGAGGGCGGGGATATTGTGGGACTCACAGACATCCACGACTTTGTTGCAGCCTTGCGCCAGCATGGCTTTCCACAGTTCCGTTTGCAGGTCCATCGACAGTGCAGTGCCCCAATACGCGCGAGTCAGCTCACCGCCGAACTCGAAGAACTCACCTTTTTTCACCGGGAACATGCAGCCGTAATAGTGCTTGTCGTAATAGTCGCGGGCGGCGCCCCAGATGAACGCTACCGCGTCACCCTGATCGTCGAGGTGCATGTGCCCGGTGTAGCCTTCGCGGGCCAGTTCGGCCATGGTGTCCACGCGATCACCGAAGTAACGGGTGAAGGCCACGGCGTTTTCCGGGGTGATGGTGACGACCTGTAGCGGCGGGTAGGACCTGAGTTTGTACGGCGGCACCGGACTGACCAGGTCACGCTCCATCCACAACAATTCCTCGTGGGAAAATACGTAGTGTTTCCAGGCTTTTTTGAGGGTGGTGCGCAAGCCTTTTTGCCGGATGTGTTCGCTGAGCTTGTTGAAAATACTCATGTTATCGACTCCTGACGGCATGGGCCGAAAGTGGAGTGGGGCGGGGCGCGGCCAAGAACCGGCGTCGCTTTTCAATTCGTGGGCATTCATGAGGCGCTCCAGCTGAGGCTGAACAGGGTCAGTCCAGGCAGTTCGAAACTGACGCGCCCGTTCTGGCAGTTGAACGGTGCGTCGCGGCTGCGATTGTCGGCGCCGAAATAGCGCAATGACCCCTTGGCCAGCGGACAGCTGACCCCAGACAAATCCACGCGCTGCAAACGCGTGCCTTTATTGACGCCCAGCAAGCTGCGGTTGAGGTCCTCGGCCATGGCCAGCACATCGACCTCAAAGGCGTCGTTCTCCAGGCGAATCACGTCGCGCAGCCAATGCTGCTGGATGAATTGCTGGGCCAGCCCCACCGGTTTGAGTTCGAAACGGTCGTCGCCGAGTACGCGCAGCATGCCTTTGGGGTAGTTCGGTTCGTCGGCGGCCTGGAACCAGCCCAACATCTGGAGCAAGCCATCCTGAGACGAGTTGATGACCACCGAGGCCCACCACAACGAGGCGAAGTGGGTTTCCTGATCGTAAGGGCTGAGGCTGGAACCGCTGGACATGTTGGTCTGGTCCAGCAGCAAGGCTTTGCGCGGCCGGCCCTTGGCATCGAGGCCGACCAGGTCGGCGGCACGGCGCACGCTGTCACGGTAGACCCGGGTCGCCAGCAAGTCGCGAATCATCCATTCGTGCCAGGCCAGTGCGTCGATGTTGTCGCCGGATTCGGCCAGCAAGCGTTTGGCCCAATCGATGCCGCGCTTGTCGGCGGCGTTGTCGGCAAACGGTCCGTTGATCAGCCGTGAACTGGCGGGCATGGCGATGCGCACGCCGGCCTTGGCGTTGGCCGGATCGCTGCGCACTTGCCGGGCCATGCTGTTGAAGATGCTTTGGTAGTGGGCGTAGTCGGGGTAGTTGAGGTTCGGCTCGTCGGCAAAACCGATGTAATGGGTGCCTTTGCCGCCAAGGGCGCGTGTCGCCGCGAGCCAGGCGTCGAGGCCGGAATTGCTCATGGTGTCCGCACGCAGATCAGCCTGGCGCTCGCTACCGGCCAACAGGGTGATGTCCTGGGTGATGCCGAAACGGTCTTGATACAGCCGACGGAAAGCGTCTTCGTAGTGCGGGTTCTTCGCCGTAATGTCGACGAAGCTGTAGTAAGTGCCCGCCTGTGGCTTGAGCGCGTCGAGCACTGCAAAACTCGATTCCGGTGGCGAGACGTAGGGCAGGGCAATGCCCAGGTTCGGGGTCGGGCCCAGCACTTGTTTGGTCAGGGTCAAACGGGTCTGGCCGTCGTCCTCGCGCAGCGGCTTGAGTTGCTGCGGATTCTGCGCAAACAGGTTGGCCGTGCCGTCCAGCCAGAACGCCACTTTGCCGCTGCCTTGCAGGCGCAGGCGCCAGACCTGTTCGTCGCGGGTGACCGGCAACTCGACCTTGTCGAACTGCCAGTAAGCCCGATACGGTTTCAACGCCAGCGCCACTTGCTTGCCGTCACCGACCCGCTGCGCTTGCAAGGCGCTGACGCCACCGTGGAACTTGCCGGCCAGCACCGCGTGTTCTCCCGGCGCGACCTTGAAAAACAATTCGTCGCCGTCACGGGTTTCGGCGCTGAAATGCACCTTGGCCGGGGCGAACAGCGCCACCGTGTGCTCGTCGTGCTCGACCTTGTAGCGACGGAAGCTGTAGCCCGGAATTTCCAGTTGGTAGCTGGCAGCGCCGGGCGCCAGCGGCCAGCTCTGAGTGCCGCGCGATTCGCTGGCGGCGATCAGCCGTTCGCCTTCAAGTTTGCCTTTTCCATCGAGCAGATACAGGCGTTCTTCGTTGGCATCCGCTTGCCAGGCCGGCGTCCAGCGCACCGTCAGGGTGTCCGGGCGATCCGTTTGCAGGTACAGGCTGCCATCGCGTATGTCGGCCCAACGCATGGACGCGCTCCAGGCGTCGAGCGACAGGCCCAGGCCCACCAGCAGCGCGAAATACTTCATGCCGACTTCCGTTGCAGCATGTGCAACATCGGCGCCACATCGCTGGGCAGGATGATCAGGGTTTGCCAGACCGGCACGCCGCTCAACCGGCAGTACATCACCAGCAGCGCCAGGGTCACTGCCACATAAGCGATGGACGAGGCCGCTGCCGCGCCAACGATGCCGTACGCCGGAATCATCACCAGGTTCAGCGCCAGGTTCAGCAAGGCCCCCAGGCCCATCAACAGCGAAATCGCGCCGGGACGGTTTTTGCCCAGCAGGTCCAGGCGCAGGATGCTCGCGTAACACAAGCCCAACAGGCCCGGCAGCAGCGCCAACAAGGCAGGATAAGCAGGCTGATAGGCGACGCCGAACAACGTGACGATCAACCATTCACCGATCACCGCCATGGTCAGGCACGCGCCGAGCATCACCGTGGCAGTCAGGCGCAGGGCCAGCGGTGTGACTTTGTCGATGCCTTCTTCCTGTTGCAGCAGGCGTTTCATCAGCGGCGTGGTCACGGCTTCCGGGACGATCAGCAGCAACTCGGCGGCGGCGCTGGCCATGGCGTAATGACCGAGCGCGGTGCTGCCTAGCAGGGCGCCGATGAACAGGTAATCGGAGCGCAGGATCACTTGCTGGAACAGCAGGTCGGGATGGCTGCGGGCACTGTAGCGCAGCAGTTCGTTCTGGCTGGCGCGGTCCCATTGCAACTTCAAGGGCTGATCGCGTTTGAGCCAGAACCAGCCGGCCAACACCACCAGGCTGATCCCCGATAGCCAACTGATCAGCGCAGCTTCGAGAGCAGAGTCTTTCCACATCCAGAACAAGGCCAGGAACAGCAGCAGCGGCGCCAGTGATTCCACCAGGCGCAAGGCGTTGAACGCCACCACGCCACCCGAGGCGTTGTGCAGCGTCAGCAAACCGCTCTTGAGCACGGTCAACGGCACCGCCAACAGTAACAGCCAGGCCAGCAGACCCAGTTGCGTGGTGATGTCGAGTTCACTGCCGAACTCGCGCACCAGGGCGACCACCAACAAGGTCAAAAGACCTGCGAGCAGGCAACCGAACACCAGCACCTGACTTAATAGCAAGCCCATGGGCCGTTGCTTGGCCGCCTGGTAACCCACGGCCGAATTCAAGCCGCCGCTGGTGGCGGCGCTGATCAGGTCGGGCAGGGTGCTGAGCAAGGCAAACAGACCGCGTTCGCTGGGCCCGAGAATCCGCGCCAGCAACACGTTGCGCATCAGCCGCAAGCCGATCATGGCCAGCTTGGTGCCCATGCTCAGGGCCAAGTGTTTCAAGTAGTGGCTGCGGCTCATGCGCGTGCCCCGCGATACAAGCGCCAGGACAGCAGCTGAGGGTTGCGCGCCGCCCGCTGGCTGACGCCAAACCGTGGCAGGTTCAAGGGGTCGCAGTTGCGCCGATAAATCCCGGTGCCGGTGCCCAGGGCGAACGGGAAATCATGCTCGGCAACCTGTTCGCGCACCCGGGCATCGTTGTCGCCGTTGGGGTAGCAATAGACCGGCAGCGGCCGGTTGCAGCCATTGAGCAAGGCATCGCGGCTGCGGCTCAACTCTTCATGCAAGTGCTGATCATCAAGGCCGGTGAGAATCGCATGACTGGCGCCGTGAGGGCCGAACCGCACCAGCCCGGAGGCTTCCAGCGAACGCACTTGATGCCAGTCAAGCGCCTGGGGCAATGACTCGTCGGGGCACTCATCGGTCAGTCGATTGAGGTCTTGCGGGCTCAAGGTTTTCAGGCTTTGCAGAAAGTGCAGCAAGACCAGGCTGCGACGTTCGACCTCCAGCTCGTCGAAGGGCACGGGCAGCGGCCGACCGATCTGTTGCAGGCAATCGATCAATTGTTTGCGCGCCCGTTCGCCGTGGCTGCCCCACAGGGTTTCGCCGATGCTTTCCCACCAGAACCGCTGGCGACTGCCGATGAAATCGGTGGAGAGAAAAATGCTCGCCGGCACCTGATATTTCTGCAACAGCGGGAACGCGTTCACGGCGTTGTCGCGCCAGCCGTCATCAAAGGTCAGGGTGATTTTCGGCCGATCCGATCTCACCTTGCCAGGCTGCAGGATCTCCATCAACGACACGCAATCGAAATGCTTTTTCAGCCACCCCAGCAAATGCTCAAAGGCCTTGGGTCCTACGCACAGCTCATTGCGGTGGGGCAGGTCGGCGGCGTCATCGCTGGCCAGCACCCGGTGCAGCATCAGAATCACCCCGGCGCCCTGGAGTTGATTGCGCCCTACCGAAGAGTTGAGATACAGCCAGCCACTGGTGCTTTTTAAGAGTTGTTTGATTGCCATGGCTCAGTCCTTTCAACGATTTTGCTCGGGATTCCACTGGGCATACCGCTGGCCACGCAGGAACTGCCACAAGCCGATACTCATGCCGACAAGGGTCACCAACAGGAACGCGGCGAGGCGAAAGGGTTTGGGTAAACGGTGTTGCGAATCGAGCAGGCCGGCGATGGCCACGGTGTAACCGAACAGTTGCGCGATCAGGCTCAGGCGATAGAAACCGTGGTCCTCCCACAGCCAGAAATTGCTCAGTAGCAGCGGCAACAACAGGATCGGCGCCAGTCGGCGAATCAACTTGTGGCTGATCAGTGCAATCGAATACAGGCCATGCTTCAGCGGATTGAGCAGCTCGCTGCGTTGGGCCAGGCTTTGCAGTCCCCCGACGGTGACACGCTGGCGACGGCGAAATTGCTTGTCCGCTTCGTCGACGCCGTGGTCGATCACTTGCGCTTCGGGCACATAGACAATGCGTTTGAACGCCACCGGTGCGCAGGTGCTGATGAAGAAGTCATCGTTGACCTCGGCTGGCACGTTCTGGAACAACTCGCGGCGCAAGGCGAGCAGGGCGCCGTCGGCGGAGACCATGCAGCCGGTGCGGTTTTCCACACGGCGCAGCCAGCCTTCGTAGTGTCGATAAAGGCTGTCGCCGATGCTCAGGCCGCCGCCGGTGACCGGGATCACCATGTGCCCGGCGCAGGCGCCGACCTGCGGGTCGCTCAGCGGCGCCAGCAAGTGACCGAGGGTGTCGCGCGACCATTGGTTGTCGGCATCGGTGAACACCAGGATATCCCCGGTGCTCAACGCCACGCCGGCATTGAGGGTCGCGGCCTTGCCCTGGCGGGGCAGGTCAAGCACGGTGATGCGCGGGTCAACGACCTTGTGGGCGCAGGCCACGGTGTCATCGGTCGAGCCGTCGCTGGCCAGAATGATCTGCAGTGACGTGGGCTCATAGTCCTGGGCGAGCAGGGTGCGCAGCTTGTGCTCGATGTGCCGCGCCTCGTTGTGGGCGGCAATGACGATGCTCACGTTCATCGGCAGCGGCACCGTGTGACGCCGCGCCTCAAACAACGGCGCAAGGAGCGTCAGTAGCAGTGGGTAACCCAGGTAGGCATACACCGGAAGCAACAGGCACAACCAGAAAATGAATTCAGCCACGGGCAGGTCTCCTGGCATTCCACTGACAAAGGCTGAGAATGAACGCTGCGCCGGCGATGTGCAGGCGTACCCAGTGCAAGCCCCAGAGTTGCAGGGACAAGAACGGGTTTCGGTGCTCGTGGCTCTGGCGCAGGCTGATGACCAGCGCCGGTATCGAGGTCAGCGCCAGCATGACGGCAGCATGGTGAGGGAAACCGTCGAGCAAGGCCGAGAGCGCCAGCAGATCCAACCCCCAGGCACTGAGCGACAGCAGCGGGAAGCGCAGTAATCGCAGGCTCACACCGTGGGTGCGCAGCAGTTGCAGGTGGCTGCCCTGGCGCCACATTTCCTTGCCCATCCATTCATTCCAATTGGCTTCGTAGCCCCAATGCAGGGCAACGCTTTGATTGGTGGCCAGCAACCGCGCGCCGGCCTGATGCAGGCGCAAGGTGAAATCCTTGTCCTCGCCGGTGCGCAGCTTTTCGTCAAACCCCTGGACCTTGTCGAACCAGGCCCGACGCATCAGCAAGTTGGAGCTGGGCAACCAGTCCACCACGCGAATTGCGTGGTTAGAAGGGCGCAAGGTGCGGCGTTGCCAGGCGGTGGCGTACCAGGGCGCCTGGGCTGGCGTGTGCAGGTCCAGGCCGAACACATCGGCCTGGCCGCTGGCTTCGAGTTCGATCAGACGGATCAGCCAGTCCTCGGGCATTTCGATATCGGCGTCGATGAAGGCCAGCCATTCGCCGGTCGCAATGGCGGTCCCGCGATTACGCAGGGCGCCGATCAGCACACCCGGCTGCACCAGCACCTGAGCGCCAAACTGGCGGGCAATGTGCGGGCCCTGATCCTGCGAGCCGTTGTCGACCACGATCAGTTCGCACTCGAGACTGGCGGCATGCGCGGCTTTTTGCGCCGCCAGCAAGGTCCGCCCGATGTGCCGGGCTTCGTTGTACATCGGAATGACAATACTGATGCGGCTCATGCCTTGGCCTCCGGAAATGGGCGCTCTTCAGCTTTCAAACGCAGCACGCTGGTCAGGGCAAGCATGATCCACACGTACTTTTGGTTGGGCGCGCTGAGGAACATCAAGAACAGCGTCAACGACAGAAAACTCATGGCCAGGTGCGTCATCATGTCCGCCTCTTCGCGATTGTTTCGCTGCATCCAGAGGCGACGGGCGCGGATCAGGTTGTACAAGCCGAGCGCAAGCATGCCAACGAACAACAGGCCGGCGGGAATCCCCAGTTCACTGAAGATTTCCAGGTAGGTGTTGTGGGCGCGGCGGTACAAGTCGCCGACTTTGCGGTTGGCGGAGAAGGCCTTGGCGTAACCGGTGGTGGCGTAATGCAGCGGGAAGGTCCCGGGCCCGGTGCCAAGCAACGGGTTCTCGCGGATCATCTGGCTGCCGACCACGATGTACGAAGCGCGGCGGCCCAGGGATTCGTCCTGACTTTTGGCCCCGGCGCTCAAGATGCTCAATGACTGAATGCGCGCGACATAACCGGCCGGCATCACGGCAATGGCCAGCGGAATCACCAGCACCACGCCAAGCATGGCGAAGCCCAGATGCCGCGGACGAATACGCGCCAGCTCGGTGCGGTAGTGCCAGGCGCCGATCACCAGGCTGAGAAACAGCACCACCAGGCCCGAACGGGATTCGGTCTTGGTCATGCCGCCCAACAGCAAAATGCAGCAAGCGCCCCAGAACAACCGGTGCAAAAATTTCGGACTGCGGACCACCAGCAACAGGCCCAGCGGCACCGCGAAAGCGATCAGCATGGCAAAGGCGTTCGGGTCTTCGAGCAGGCCGGCGGCCCGGCCCTGGTCCTGATACTTGCTGGAGAACATCGCCAGCATGCAGGTCATCGTGACACTGAGGGTGACGAATTTGGCGAACAGGTCCAGGTTCAATTCGCGGCCGATCAGCAGGGTGATCACAAACAACACCAGGCCCACGCTCAGCTCACGCAAATGCCCCAACGACATGCCCAGGTCATCGGTATTGAGCAGGCTCAGGAAGTACAAGACCATGAACCAGACCAGGTAGCGCCAGAGGTTGCTGCGCAGACGCTCGGACGGAATCTGGTGAATGGCCAGTTGCAGCATCAGGATCACGGCCAGTGACGCACCGAGGAACTTGGTGCCCGACAGCGAACTGTCCTTGAAGAACCCTTCGAACGGCACCAGCGCGGCGATCCCGAGCAAACCCCAGGTGGGTTTGCGGTAAAACAGTGTGACACCCACCAGGCCCAGCACCGCCCCCGGTGCCAGATACGGATAAGGGCTGGCCAACAAAGCGAGGCAGACCAGGCCGAGCAAACTGACGATCGAGAGCGGAAATATCACGCGCGTGCCTCCCGTGCTGTACGGATATAAAGCTGCGACCAGCGTTCGGCCAAGGCCTTGAGGTCATAGCGATCCAGTTGCGTACGTCTTGCGTTGACAATCAGCGTGCGTGCCAGTGCCGGTTCCGTCAGCAAGGTGCCGACCTGATGGGCGAGGGCGGCGCTGTCGGCAGGTGGCGCCAGCAGGCCGTTGTGGCGATCCTGCAACACGTCGGGAATCCCGCCGACGGCAAACGCCACCACCGGCACGCCGACCTGCATCGCTTCGAGCAGAATCATTGGCGTGCCTTCGGTGCGCGAGCTGATCACCAGCGCATCGAGTCGCCGCCACCACACCGCCATGTCCGTCTGGTAACCCGGCAGCGTAATGCGGTCCTGCAAACCGGCGGCGTTGATTCGCGCCAGCAGACTGTCCCGTTCCGGGCCGTCGCCGAGCATCACGGCGTCCAGTTGCGGGTATTGCTGACACAGTGGAATCAGCGCATCGAGAAACTGGTCCGGGCCCTTTTCGCTGCTCAGCCGTCCGACGTAACCGGCCAGCGAACGCTGGCGATTTACGCTATGGGCCAGAGGTGCGGTGGGCGCCGGTAAACCATTGGGAATCACTTGCAGTTTTTCGTCGCGGACACTGGCCTCGCGGCACAGCACGGCAATGCTTTCGGCGACGCAGACCACGCGATTCACCGACGCCGTGCGGCACAGTTGCAGGCTCAGCCAGGTGTAGAACTTCTGCTTGCGACTGCGCGGGGTAAAACCGTGCTGAGTGATGACCAGCGGCAGGCGCAACAAGGTTGCGCCGACCCAGCCAAACAGCAGGCCCTTGAAGTTGTGGGTATTGATCAATGGCCGTTCGGCCCGGCGCTGGCGCAAATGCGCCAGCAACTCCCCAAGCCCCGCGCAACCCTGGCAATCGACCCCAGCCTGGCGAAACCGCGCGATCAGTTCCGGTGGCGCGTCGAGAAACAGCACTTGGTGCTGCCCCGGCGTCGCCAGGCAGTGGTCCAGCAGCATCCGCTCAGCCCCATAGAAGCCGCCGCTGCTGAGCAAATGAATGATCGGCAGGGAAGGGATGAGCGGCGCGTTCAATTGCGCACCCAATGCACGAGGCTAGGCACGGACCAGTTGCCATGTGGATTGATCGGTTCCACGTTCTGATCGTTGATCACCAACAGCACTGGCAAGCCCAGTTCGTGGGTGATTTGCGCAGGGTGTTTGAAGCGATGATCGAAGAACTCACGCACGTAGACCAGGGCAATGGCCAGCAGCAGACCGGTGAACAGGCCGAACGGAATGATCAGGAACGGTTTGGGAAACGCCGGGTCAGTCGGTTCATACGGTGGGCTGAGCACCCGTGCGTTGGACAGGTCGTTGTCCAGCGAGCGAGCGGTGCTGCTTTCGGCGAAGCGCTGGGCGTAGGTGGAGAACGCCGCGTGCAGGGCGTCGATCTCGGTGTCCATCTGGCGCAGCTTGCTCTGGGTTTCCTGCAACTGGTGAATGCGGTTCTTGAACTCGGCGATGCGCGCGGTTTTCTGATCGATCACCGAGCTGACAATCGCCAGGTCGTTGGTGCGTTCCTGAATCCGGTTGCTCACCACTTTCAAAAACTGCTGGCGGGTACGGGAAATCTGTTCGCGGGTCAGCAGCATCGGTTCACTGCCGGGCTGGAAGATTGCCAGGTCGTTCATATAGCGGCTGACCTGGGTGGTCAGCGCTTCACCCATCTGTTTGATCTCGCGGTCTTCGAATGCCACGTTGTCCACAGTAGTGGTGAAGGTGTAGGGGAAGGTGTAGTCGTTAAGTTTGGAATTGCTCGCCGCAGCCAGGCTGCTTTTCAGGTAGTCGAGCCAGCGCTGGCTCTGCAACCGGCGGTCCTGGTACAGGTTGAGCGCTTGCTCTTCGGTGTTGATGGCGTTGAGGCGGAAGGTGATTTCTTCCTTCGGATCCGCCGAGCCGACGCCTTCGAGCAATGCCAGCCGAGTGCCTTCCAGGCCATCAAGACGCACCTGATACTGGTGCTTTTTGGTTTCATAGAAGGCTTGCGGCAGGTCGATCGATTGCAGTTCCTGACGGCTGGCCAGGTAGTTTTGCAGCAAGGCGGCGACAAACTGCGTGCCCTGATGCGGATCGCCAAAGCTGTAGATGATCGAGATCACGTTGGAGCCCGGCAGGGTTTCGATCTTGAGCTTGTCGACGGCTTCCTGGGTCAGCGCATCCAGCGTCGTGTCACGCACCGGATCGGTTTCCATGCCCAACGCGGATTTCACCGGATTGATCACGTATTCGCGAATCGGGGTGGTGACGAAGCGCTTGAACGGCTGGCTCACCAGTTTGTTGAGCAGGCTGGGGGCCGGTGTGTACTCGCCCTTGTCGCGCAGCTCGCTGATGGTCTGCCGAATCAACGCGGGCGAGCGCAGGATATTGCTCTCGGTTTCCATGTCCGCCAGCGAAGGCGGAATGAAGGTGGCGTTGTCTTGAGTGAGGGATGTGGTGGCGTCCCCCTGCGAAAGTTTCTTGGACTGCACGATCACCTGGGCGGTGATATCGAAGCTCTGCTTGAGCATCAGCGGCAAGACCAGGGCGATCACTGCAAAGACCAGGAATACTCGCTTCACCAACTGCTTGTTGGCGAAGAAGATCCTGAAGAACTCATGCAGGTAGTTTTCCTTTGGATTCATGTCGGGTCACCTGAGAGTTAGTTGCTGTTACTGCTGCCTTTGTTGTCGACGCGGTAGCCGAAGCTAAAGCCCACGCCCTGGAACAACACCACATCCGCCAATTGCCGCGCGAGGTCACCGGCGCTGGCCAGTTTGGTCTTGGGCACGTACAGCATGTCGTCCGGTTGCAGGTAGGCGATCTGCGACGCATCGCCCGCCAGGGCTTTTTCGACGTCGTAGCGCACGGCCTGCACCTGGTTGCCATTGCGGCGCATGATCATCACCGAATCGAGCCGCGCCTTGGTGTTGCTGCCACGGGCCAGGGTCAGCGCCTCAAGCACCGAGACCGGCCGGCGGATCGGATAGGAACCCGGTTGGCCGACTTCGCCCAGCACATAGATTTCGTTGCCGGCGGTGGACTTGAGCATCACGTCGACGGTCATCCGTCCTGGCAGATTCGCGTAGCGTTGATTGAGGAAGGTTTCCAGTTGATTGACGGTCATGCCTTGCAGCGGCACGGCGCCGATTTCCGGGAAGCTGGCGTAACCGTCGGTGCCCACGGTGATCTCCCGGCTCATGCCGGTAGCGGGGTGGTTGAGGGCGCTTTTGAGGTTGGACTCGTTGCTCAGCGGGCTGATGACCTGCACGGACAGCTGATTGCGATTGGGCTGGAACAGCTGCTTGCGCTGATAGGCGCGCTGGATTTCCTCACGCGCCTGTTCGGAGGTCAGCCCGGCGATTTTCACCGAGGTGTTGGCGCCTGGCAGTTCGATGCTGCCGTCGGGCAGCACCAGTTGATTGCCGTTGAGCTGGCTGGCGGCGGTGAAATTCAGGCCGATCTGGTCACCGGACTGGATGCGGTAGGCATCCGAGCCGCTGGTGCTGATGTGGAAGATCACGTCCAGCACATCCTGGGGCCTCAAGGTCTGTTCGACCTTGGGCATGTCGGTGGCCTGGGCGTTGGCCGGTGAGGCCGTGAGGATATTCACCGGCATGTGCTGGGTTTCGGTAGTGCTGGAGCAACCCGCAAGCGCAAGCGGCAGCAACAGCAGGACAAGCATTTTGGCGTTCATGTCGTCATCCTTTTCTGATTGCTTACAGGTTTTTGTACAGCCACTTGGGCATGTAGTACTTGCGTCGGTTGAACACGCTGCCGACCAGTTTCGCCCCGGCCTGGGTCAAGCGCTGGACGGCCGCCTGAGCCACTTCCCAGCGCGTGTCTTCAGCGCGAACGACCATGATCACGCCGTCCACCTGAGTGCTGATGACCAGGGTGTCGGCGGCGGAATACACCGCGTCGCCGTCGATCACCACAAAGCGGTACTGGCTGCCGAGCTGATCGAGCAGAGGGCCCAGGCGTTCGGCGGTCAGGTGTTCGTTGCCGCGCACATATTTGCCGTTAGGCAGCAGGTGGAACGGCAGGCTGGCGACCTGCAGCACGCAATCTTGCAGCAGTGGCGGACTCTGGGTGTTGAACACCAGGTCGCGGAAACCACGCTCCTTGCTTAACCCAAGCTGCTGGGTGAGGTTGGTTGCCGATTGGCTGGCGTCGATCAACAGCACTTGGCCGCTGCTCATTTGTGCCAGTTGGGTGGCCAGTGCCAGGGCGCTGGTCGTTGTGCCTGCTCCGGGATTGGCGGAGGTCAGGAATAGGATCCGCAGATCTTGATCGAGCACGGTCGAAGTCAGATTGGACTCGCTCGGGTTGGCGATGCTTAGGCTTTTGGCTGATGAACCGTCCATTTAACTCGCTCCGTGGCCGCTAAATACTTTGAAGGGGGTTTTCAACAGGATCTTCAGATCAAGCAAGAGGCTCTGCTCGGCGATATAGCTGAGGTCCAACTCAACGCGCTGGTCGAAGTCGATATTGCTGCGCCCGGAGATCTGCCACAGGCCGGTCATGCCGGGATAGATGCTCAGGCGTGCAAGGTGATTGTCCTTGTAGCGATAGGCGTTGAACGAGGTTGGCCGAGGGCCCACCAGGCGCATGTCGCCCATGACCACATTGATCAGGTTGGGCAGCTCATCCAGGCTGCTGCGCCGCAGGAAGCCGCCGATACCGGTGATGCGCGGGTCCTTGTCGATTTTGAAGTCGATGGCGTCGGCACCGTGTTTGTTCAGGTGACGCAGGGACTCCTTGAGCTCCTCGGCGTTGGCCACCATGGTGCGAAACTTGTACATGCCGAACTTACGGCCGCGGTAACCGGTGCGTTTCTGTACGAACATCACCGGCCCCGGGCTGCTGAACTTGATCGCCAGTGCCAGGCCCAGCAGCAAAGGGGAGAGCAGCAGCAGAATCATCAACGCGCCGATGCAGGCGACGACCCGGTTGGTGCGCGACAGCGTCCAGGGCCGACCACCATCGCGACCGGTCATCCAGCCGCGACCCTGCATGTGGATCGCTGTGTCGAGGCGCATTCGGTGCTCGGGGTCCAGGCGCTTGTCTCGGCGCATCTGGTTGATCGGCACACCTTTTTCTAGTCCAGTCATAGAGTCCTCCGCTGAAGATCAGCCGCAAGCGGCGCATGGGCGACAGGCAGTGAGTAGTAATCGCAGAACCAGGCGACGAAGCGCCTGAGTCCTTCATCCAGCTCGATACAAGGCTGAAATCCGGTTGCCTCGGCCAGGTCGCTGGCATCGGCAGAGGTGTTGAGCACATCGCCCGGTTGCAGGGGCAGCAACTCGACGATGGCGCTTTGTCCAAGGTGTTTCTCCAGCAGCGCCAGGTAATGCTTGAGCTCAACCGGGTGTTGGCCGCCGATATTGAAAATCCGCCACGGCGCCATGCTGCTGGCCGGGTCCGGTTGTTCACGGTCCCATTGCGCATTGGCCCGCGGTGGGCGATCGATCAGGCGAGCGATGCTTTCGATGATGTCGTCGATGTAGGTGAAGTCGCGCTGATGCTCGCCGTAGTTGAACAACTTCAGTGGCTTGCCTTCGGCAATGGCCCGGGCGAACTGGATGGGCGACATGTCCGGCCGGCCCCAGGGCCCATACACGGTGAAAAAACGCAGGCCTGTGCAAGGAACGCCAAACAGGTGGCTGTAACTGTGGGCCATCAGTTCATTGGCTTTCTTGGTGGCGGCGTACAACGACAACGGGTGGTTGACGCCGTCCTTCACCGAATAAGGGGTGTGCTGGTTGGCGCCGTACACCGAGCTGGAAGAGGCGTAGATCAGGTGCTTGACCGGGTGGTTGCGGCAGCTTTCGAGAATATTGAGGAAACCGTTCAGGTTGCTGTCGAGGTAAGCCCGAGGGTTTTCCAGGGAGTAACGCACCCCGGCCTGGGCCGCGAGGTGAATCACTACTTCGGGTTTTTCACGGACAAACAGGGCTTCGATGGCCGGACCGTCGGCCAGGTCAACCGTTGCGAGCTGGAAATGGCCGGCCTGCTCCCGCACCCAACGCACACGGTCGTGTTTGAGTTGCGGGTCGTAGTAGTCGTTGTAGTTGTCGAGGCCGCACACGTCGTGGCCGTCGCGCATCAGTCGCAATACGCAATGGGCACCAATGAAGCCGGCGGCTCCGGTGACAAGTATCTTCATGGTCGCAGCGCCTCGGGAGCGAGGTGCCGAAGACCAATGTCGCTGTAGTGCAAGCCGGCCGCCGCAACCTGTTCCGGGTTGTACGGGTTGTGATCAGCCTTTATGTTCTCTGCCAGCGTACCGGACAGCCCTGGTTCGCTGATCGTTGGCACGGTTTGTTGCAGTTGCCTGATCGTGTCGGGATCGATATCGACACACAGGACACGGTGCCCGACATCGGCCAGTGCCTCTGCTTTTATCGGGCCAACGTAGCCCGTACCAAATACGCTCACGTCCATATTGGCGTGCCTCGTAAGACGGTGGAAAGATCGGAAATAAGACTGTCAAAAGGGGTATAGCCCAGCATTGGGAAAACGTGTCAGCAAAATGACATGTTGCGCTGCTATAACAGACCCATTTTTGGGGCGTTTTGCCATCAAGTGCTTGCCGCAGCTGGATTTGCCGCGGTTTTGACGGGTTTTTTACATTTACAAGAAAACGATAAACGGTCGTAGGGCATGAAACACGTGGGTTGTAGCCAATAGAGTGTGTCAGATTTGAGTCAACGTTTTTTTGACGCTTTTTAGAAAAGTCCGACATTTCTTGCGCTTTGATGGCCCGGTGCTAGTGTCAAAAAATGGCTGACAATCTATTGGCCAACGACCTGGCGCGAGCACCGGAAAAACTATGATTCGATACTTAAAAGAACTGCTGTTAGTTCTTTATTTGCTCAAGAATTACGACTATTACCTGGAACGCCTTAGTGCAATGGGGGTTGGCTTCGCGGTCGTGCTGTTTGGTGCGATGTTTGTCGTGCTGACAGTGGCGCTGTTCATGACCGCTTACATCCGCCAGACGCTGGTTCGCCACCTGTTTGCCTTGGTGATGTTCGTCTCGGCAGTTTTTTTCGACGTCTATACGCGGGTCACGGCCGATTACCTGACCTACAGCAGTTTCGTGTCGCTGGTGTATTCCGCCGGGTTCATCCAGGACGCGGCGTATCAGTATCGTGACGCACTCATCAGCGGGGTGGTCGGCGGCTTGCTGCTGCTGTTCGGCATCGGGCTCAAGCCGCGTCGGCGGATGCCACTGCCGGGCGCATTGCTGGTTGCAGCGCCGGTGCTTGGGGTGTTGCTGCTCAGTGCGGTGTTATTTGTGCGAGCGGGCGAGGGCGCCCGTGGCCTGCCGATCATGTACACGCCGTTGGCGTATCTGAATCTGTTTACCTATGAAGCCCTGCACAACACCGTTGGCCCGCGTGAGCCGGTGAGCCTGGCGCGCAATGGGCAGGCGGTGGATCACGATATTGTGCTGGTCATCGACGAGAGCATTTCCGGCAACTACCTGGACATCAATGCACCGTTCGGTGTGCACAGCAATCTCAAGGAGCCGCGCCCTGGCGTCGAGATCTTCAATTACGGTTATGCCGCCTCCATCGCCAATTGCAGCGCCGACACCAACGTCACATTGCGCTATGGCGGCACCCGCGCCGACTACATGCGCATCAACACCACACAGCCGTCGATCTGGCAGTACGCCAAGAAGGCTGGCCTTCGCACCGTATACATCGACGCCCAGCGCACTGGTGGCAACCTGCAGAACCTGATGAGCGAGACCGAGAAAAAGGACATCGACGAGTTTGTGCAATTCGACCAGACCAGCGTGCGCGATCGCGACATGGCGGCGGCGGCAAAGCTGATCGACTTGCTCAATGACGGCAAACCGGAGCTGGTGGTGATCAACAAGGTCGGCGCGCATTTCCCGGTGCACGATAAATATCCGGACGCGTTCATGGCTTACCGTCCGACGTTGCCGCGAGGGCAGTTTGTCGAGGTTGCGGACACCGGCAAACGCGATGGTTTCAATGGCCAGCCGGATGATTGGATGCTGTATCGCAACGCCTACAAAAACACCGTGCTGTGGAACGTCGGGGAGTTTTTCTCACGGGTGTTCGCCCAGGCGGACATGCGCAATGCGTTGCTGATCTACACCTCCGACCATGGGCAGGACCTGCATGAACGAGGCAATCCCGGATTGAACACTCATTGCGGTGGTGACCCGGTAGAGGAGGAAGGACTGGTGCCGTTGGTGGTGATTCAAGGGGATCAGTTGCGCACCCTCGACTGGCAGAAGTCGCTGGCCGCGAACAAGGATCGCTCCAGTCACTACAACATCTTCCCGACGCTGTTGCAGTTGATGGGGTATGACCTGGCGGGTGTCGAGGCCGTTTATGGCAAGCCATTGAGCGTGCCGACCGCAGACGAATTCACCTTCAACTATCGGTTCAATGCGCGGCTGGGGGCCAAGCCTGAGTGGAAGCATATTGATCTGAACAGCATTGTGACGCCTTCGCAGGCGCCGACGAGTGTGGCGGCGGGACAGTGAGGTTCTGATCGACCTCATCGTCTGAGCGCCACGCGCAGGCTCGCGTCCACAAAACCCTGTGGGAGCGAGCCTGCTCGCGAAGAACGATAACGCGGTGCCAGTGCTGTCCGCTATCCTAGGCGCACTGACTTCAGCGAGCCTCCCCCCATGCTTTCGGTCCAAGGCGTCTTCAAAAGCTACGCCACTGCGCAAGGTCCATTGCCAGTGCTGCAAGGCATCGACCTCACGCTGAAACCCGGCAGCAGCCTGGCACTGATGGGCGAATCGGGCAGCGGCAAAAGTACGCTGCTGCACTTGATCGCCGGGCTGGACAAGGTCGATCAGGGCAGCATCCGCAGCGGTGAACATCGGTTGGACCAGATGAACGAAGGGCAACTGGCGAACTGGCGGCGAACCGAAATTGGCCTGGTGTTTCAGCAGTTCAACCTGATCGGCAGCCTGCGCGTCGAGGACAACCTGGCGTTTCAGGCGCGTCTGGCAGGACGGCATGATCCGCGCTGGCAGGCTCACCTGGTGCAGCGACTGGGATTGGGCGAGTTGCTGCGGCGCTATCCCGAGCAATTGTCCGGCGGCCAACAACAGCGCGTCGCACTGGGCCGCGCCCTGGCATCACAACCGAAACTGCTGCTGGCCGATGAACCCACCGGCAGTCTCGATGAAGCCACCAGCGATGAAGTCTTGAAGTTGTTGCTGGAACTGCTCGACGACAGCCCGACCACCTTGTTGATGGTCACACACAGCCCCCGCGTGGCTGCACGGCTGGCGGAAAAAGTGGTGTTGCACCATGGCCGCCTGGCTGGCGCGGACGAGCGCTGAAGTGCGCGTTTTTGGTGAGACGCTGCGGGCGCTGCTGAGCCATTGGCGACAGCATCCGGTGCAATTTTTCAGTGTGCTGACCGGGCTCTGGCTCGCTACCAGTCTGCTGACCGGTGTGCAGGCGCTGAACAGCCAGGCGCGGGAAAGTTACGCGCGGGCCAGTCAATTGATCGGTGGCGAGCCGCAAGCCAGCCTCGGTGCGCCGGGCGGCGGGACTTTTCCTCAGGCGCTGTTTGTGGATTTGCGACGGGCCGGTTGGCCGGTGTCGCCGGTGCTGCAAGGCCGATTGATCCTGAAGGGCCACGAAGATCAGCGATTGCAACTGATGGGCATCGAACCGGTTTCGCTGCCGGCCGGGTCTGCCGTGGCGGGGCGGGCGTTGGCCATTGAGCAGATCGTGGCGTTTTTCAGTCCGCCGGGCAGCACCTGGGTTTCCCCGCAAACCTTGCAGGCGCTGGGCTTGCACGAAGGCGATCAGCCCGTGAGCGTGAGTGGTGCGGCAATGCCGCCGCTGCATGTGCAAACCGACATGGCGCCCGGCGTGCTGTTGGTGGACATCGGCTTCGCCCAGCAGATTCTGGGCCTGCCGGATCAACTCTCGCGCCTGCTGTTGCCGAAGGATTTCAACGCGGCATTGCCTGACAAATTCAAGGGGCAGCTGCAGCTCAAAACCAGCGGTGAAGAGAACAACCTTTCGCGCCTGACCGAGAGCTTTCACCTGAACCTCGATGCCTTGGGGTTTCTGTCCTTCGTAGTCGGCTTGTTCATCGTTCACGCCGCCATCGGTCTGGCGCTGGAGCAACGCCGAGGGCTGCTCAGAACGCTGCGCGCCTGCGGTGTCAGCGCACGCCTGTTGATCGCGGGCCTCGCCGTCGAATTGGGCGCGCTGGCATTGATCGGCGGCCTCGCCGGCGTCGTCAGCGGTTACTTGCTGGCCAGCGTGCTGTTGCCGGACGTCGCCGCCAGCCTGCGCGGTTTGTATGGCGCCGAAGTGGCGGGGCAGTTGAGCCTCAGTCCCTGGTGGTGGTTCAGCGGTGTCGGCCTGAGTGTGCTCGGTGCATTGCTGGCCGGGGCCAATAGTTTGTTGCGGGCGGCGCGACTGCCATTGCTGGCGCTGGCCGATCCGCAAGCCTGGCATCAGGCTCACGCGCGCTGGTTGCGGCGCCAGGGATGGGTTGCATCGCTTGCCGCAGTCATCGCGCTCAGCGCCTTGATCTGGGGTGACAGTCTGGCCAGCGGATTTGTGCTGATGGCGGGGTTATTGATCGGTGCCGCTCTGGCCCTGCCGGTGGTGCTCAATGCCTTTTTAAACCTGGCGTTGAGCCGCAGCCACTCGGTGCTCGGTCAATGGTTTGTCGCCGATTGCCGCCAGCAATTGCCCGCGCTGAGCCTGGCCCTGATGGCGTTGCTGTTGGCGCTGGCGGCGAACATTGGTGCCGGCAGCATGACCGCCGGATTTCGTCAGACCTTCAGCGACTGGCTCGAACAACGACTGACCGCCGAGCTCTACATCAACCCGCTGAACCCGTCCCAGTCCCGAGAGCTGAACACCTGGCTCAAACAGCAGCCTTCACTGACCGCCGTACTGCCCAACTGGCAGGTGTCGCTCCAGTTGCAGGGTTGGCCGGCGGATATCTTCGGTGTGATCGATCACCCGACCTATCGCCAGCATTGGCCGTTGCTGGAGTCCTTGGGCGACAATCCGTGGGATCACTTGGCCAAGGACGATGCGGTGATGTTCAGCGAGCAACTGGCGCGGCGCTTGAAAGTGCGTCTGGGCGATCACCTGACCATTCCCACATCGGGCGGGCCGTGGTCGCCACGGATCGTCGGGATCTACGCCGACTACGGCAATCCCAAAGGCCACATCCTGGTGAACGTCGATCACCTGCTGCGCGGCTGGCCGCAGCTCACGCCCAATCGTTTCAATCTGCGCATCGAACCGGCGCTGATCCCCGGGTTCCTGAAAACGCTGCAGTCACGCTTCGCCCTGGACGACAGTCGGATTGTCGATCAGGCGCGGCTCAAGGGTTGGTCCACGCAAGTGTTCGAACGCACCTTCGCCGCCACCGCCGCGCTCAACAGCCTGACCCTGGCGGTTGCCGGCGTGGCGCTGTTCATCAGCCTGCTGACCCAGAGCCAGAGCCGCCTCGGACAACTCGCGCCGTTGTGGGCACTGGGCGTGACCCAGCGGCAATTGATGCTGCTCAACCTCGGGCAAACCTGGCTGCTGGCGGTGCTGACGCTGGTGCTGGCGTTGCCATTGGGCATCGCGTTGGCGTGGTGCCTGGATGCGGTGATCAACGTGCAGGCGTTTGGCTGGCGACTGCCACTGCGGGTGTTTCCGCTGCAGTTGTTGCAATTGATGGGGCTGGCATTGCTCGCGACATTGCTGGCGTCGGCGTGGCCGCTGTATTCGCTGTATCGCACGCAACCGGCGGACCTGCTGAGGACCTTTGCGCATGAGGATTAAGGTCGGCTTGCCGTTATTGGGATTGTTATTGGCGTTGTTATCGGCATTGTTGAGCGGCTGCGATAACCCGGTGCCCGCCGAGAAAGGTTTTGCCGGCCTCGGTGGCGAGGCTTCGGTATTCACCCCCGTGGTGCCCGGTCGGGTCTTCAGCTTCCCGATGGATCACGGGCCGCATGACGGCTTTCGCATTGAATGGTGGTACGTCACGGCCAACCTCAAGGATGAGCAGGGCCGCGAGTTCGGCGTGCAATGGACGTTGTTCCGCAGCGCACTGAAGTCTGTTGCGGAGCAGCCGGGGTGGGGCAACCAGACCATTTGGCTGGGGCATGCGGCGGTGACTTCGGCGACGGTCCATCACGCGGCCGAACGCTACGCCCGTGGCGGCGTTGGCCAAGCGGGCGTGAGTGTCGCGCCCTTCAATGCGTGGATCGACGATTGGCAGTTCAGCAGCCAGGGTTCCGATGCTTTGGCGGATCTGCAACTCAGTGCCCGGGACAAGGATTTCAGCTATCAACTGCGGCTCACGTCGACACGTCCGCAGGTGCTTCAAGGGGACAAGGGTTTCAGTCAAAAATCCGAACAAGGGCAGGCGTCGTACTACTACAGCCAGCCGTTTTTACAGGCCAGTGGCGCGTTGGTCATTGACGGCAAGACCTATCAAGTCAGCGGCCCGGCCTGGCTCGACCGCGAGTGGAGCAGCCAGCCGCTGACCGCCAATCAAACCGGTTGGGACTGGTTCTCCCTGCACCTGGACAGCGGCGAACAGGTGATGCTCTACCGCATGCGGCAAAAGGACGGCGCGCCTTACCTGACCGGCACCTGGATCGACGCCCAGGGCCAAACACAATTGCTGCACGCCGACGACATCCTCCTCACCCCGCAAGACACCGCCAACGTCGCCGGACGTTCGATGCCGGTACGCTGGTCGATCAAAATCCCCGGCAAACACCTCGATATCACCATCAATGCCCTCAACCCAAAGGCGTGGATGGATTTGCGCATTCCGTATTGGGAAGGCCCGGTGCAGTTCAGCGGTGGCACGGGCTACCTTGAAATGACCGGGTATTGAGGCGGAACTCTCGCTCGGGCGACAGCCTCCTACGTTTAGAAGCCTGTTCACTGGAGCCCGTTATGAGCGACGACCTCAAACCACCTGACCTTGATGCCTGGCAGCGCCTGTTCGAAGACAAGGCCTACTGGCAGCAATCCCCCGACGCCCATTTCAGCGAACTGTTGCGGGTGGCCGATGACTTGCTGGGGCAGGGCGCCATCGACCTCGAACAGTGGCAGGCCTTGAAAGCCAAGGCCGAGCAATCCCACAAAGACACGCCCGCCGTGAATGTCGCCCAAGAGGTTGACGATCCCGACGCCTGAGGAGATCCGCCATGAACCCCACACCGGAGACAGAACACCCCGACGAGCCACGCCCACCGGGCGAAGTCGAACGCGACAACGACGCCCTGCGCCCCACCGACCCGACACGACGCAAGGACAGCGGCAAAGGCACAGAAAGCGGCGAATCCACCGCGCAAGAAACTGCGAACACGCCCTGATCAGCGTCTATGCTGATTTGCACAGACAGCACTGACCCAAGGGCCAGAGCCGTCTGCTGCCATCCATCACAGGGAATGTATCGCCTATGAAACTCCACGCACTGACCAAAGCCATCACCCTGGCAACCCTGCTGTCCACCGCCAGCCTCAGCGCCATGGCGGCGGAGATCCCGCTATCTGCCGTTGTGGAGGCAGATCAAGTCACCACCAAAGTGGTCTCGGTCGACGCTGCCGCCCACCAAGTCGTCCTGGAAGGACCTGAAGGCAATCAGGTTCATGTGCAACTGACGGACAAGGCAAAAAATCTCGGCAAGCTGAAAGTCGGCGATCAAGTTAACGTCAAAGTCACCCGCTCCATCGCGGCCTCCCTCGACACCGATATCGACAAAGGCCTGCCAGGCACCGTCGAACGCGCCGGCGAAGCCCGCGCCGCCCCAGGCAGCGACAACCCGGGCGGCGAAGCCTACCGCCAAGTACGAGTCCAGCTGAAAATCACCAAAATAGATGTGAAGAAACACAAGGTCACCTTCCAAAACCCCGCCGGCCAGTCCAAAACCGTTGATGTCGTAAGACCCGAAATACAAGCGAAATTGAAAGACCTGAAAGTTGGCCAGAGTGTCATCGTGACCTACACCGACACACTGAAAGTGACCAGCAAACACTGAAGTTGAGTATTAGCTCTAGAGATTGATTGTTCTTGTACAGATTTTTTGTATAAGAACAATCAGTTTTAATGGTCGAACTGGTGGGTTTGGAAAGTTTGCAAATAATATTTGGAACGACATTTAATAAAAGTTGTATCGATAAAATTCATGATTATGTGTGCGGACAACTTCAATAACTTCAATTAAAATACTTCCCGTTCGCCCAGTGGCAGGGCTCTTTACCGGTGCATGGATTGCCAAGGCCATTACACTGGGCGAACACCTTCTTGGGGCGCGGTATGTACCTGTCGTTTGATCTTGTTTTTCTGCACAACAAAGCCATCAATCAAAAAGCTGACCGGTTAGTCGATAATCGGGGTGGTTATTGTGTTGGGGTGATAATTTGTTTTTTTGTATTTGGGGGGACTGATTCGGGCGCGTGGATGTGTGGTAGGGGAAGGGCTGTCATTTGTGTGAGGCACGTAGCGGTGTTGGCGGTGGTGTATCTGTCCTGAGCTATCCCGTTCGCTCGTTGGTGAAGCACTCGCCGTTTTCTGTTGCGAAAATAAATTCGTCCAATTTTTGGCTATATAATTAGGCTGAGTTGTCATTGTAGTAAGCTTTTATATTTGTCATAAAAATTCTTTTCGCCACGCAGTCAAGTGTGCAATAACTATTGATTTCTATATGTATGTCATTGTAGGTTTCATTGTTATTGACTTCTATATGTATGGGGCCATAAAAGCTAAAATTTGAAATTTTGACATCGCTTATTTCGTTCAATAATATCTCAAATTCATACTCGTTGTGCCCGTTGCGTAGCCATTTTTCTGGACATGTATTTTCTTCTATGGGAGCGTACACCTTAAGTGTTATAGAGTTGTCCTTGAAGATCGCGTAAGAGATGTTAAGACTTTTAGGTGTGTATTTATCCCCGAAAACAGAAATCCATTGTTTTTTGTCGGATATTAAAGAAGTCCACATCTTTTATTTACTCATTTAAGACACGCAAAAAAGAAAGAAACAAGGGACGCCCGTTTGCCGGTTTCAGTCTAGCGGATATTCACAAGTCCAAGGTGGTGTGAACAGTTCTGGGTTTATGTTGTTCTGCTGAAGAAAGACATTTATGTCCTCTTCAGACTCTAGTGTTTGACACTTTATGATTGTGGTGTCGCTGCTATCAATACTATCTCTTGTTTCAAGTATGTGCTTGGGAATGGTAAATTCTATTGCGACAAATTTTGAGTTTTTTGAATTTTCCAAAAATTTGTAATAGCGTTCTCCGGGGTATCTGTCTGCGAAATTCAAGTGGTATACCGCGTATATGGCCACCCAGCTGCGCAAGGACTCGTCATTTGTAGGTAGTTCTTGCGCGATCTCCGAATAAGATTTCGCTTCCAGTCCCCACCAAACTTTTCGCGGGATGGTTTTCTTATTGCTCATATTTGTCCATTAAGCTGGTTCGGGCAATATTTTCGAGATTTTCATATTCCACGGGAGTGTAGTTGTAGTGTAAGTGATCAATAGCAGGAAAGTTTGGTAAAAAATAAGCAGGTGTTGCTCCATCGTGGTGTCAAGTCTTAAGCATATAGGATTCAATTTTCTCAATAAACTCCTCTTTGTTCTTTGTTTTGAAGTCTCCTAAAAAAACCTCAGAGTTTTTTACTGGTAAACCTTTGTGGTCATATTTAATTGTTAGAAATTCAATAATAAATTCCCCGTCCGGATCCCCCTCGGGCTCAACTCTGGCGTCAAAGCAATGACCAGTGCTTCTTCTAACTCCTCCTAGAAGAACTGAACTGCTGAACCATTCTGCAGTTTCTTTAGTAAGCTCTACTTCAAATAAATTATTTATTGTAATTGTCCAGCCGCTTGGTACCCGAATTGGCTGTAGTTTATATTTTAATGTGGAATTCATGTTATTTGGTCTTTTCCATGTATTTTTGAACTTGCTTCGGGGCGGCTGGGATTCGAATGCTGGAGCAGCGGACGCAGCTCGAACTTTCGAAAAGCCTTGGAGAGACTTGATCACGCATTGCGAACCGAGGTGCATCAACAAGCTCAGACGTTGCGGTAGATTTGTGGGGATTCCTCTGGACGAGTTTATTTTCTGTAGTGAAAAATAAATCCATCCTTTGGGTATTCTTAGTCTAGCGGGTATTCGCATGTCCAAGGCGGAATGAATAACTCTGGATCAATACTGTTTTGTTGAAGAAATCTATTAATGTCTTCTTCGGTTTTAAGAGTCACACATTTGGATATTGTAATGTCACTATCGTCAATGCTGTCTCTGGTTTCAAGTACGTGCCGTGGAATGCTGAATTCGACGGCGACATAATTGGAGTCTTTTGCGCTTTCTAAGAAATCGTAGAACAATCGAGTTGGGCATCGATTTATAAAGTCGATTTGATACGCCGCATATATGGCAATCCACTTGCGCAATAGATTGTTTGTATCCGGCAATTCCTGTGCAATCTCAAGATAAGATTTGCTTTCAAGACCATGCCAGACTTTCCTTGGTATGATTTTTGGCTTGTTCATTATTGTCCCGCGAAAGGTTAGGCCAATAGATACAAAAAAGAGGGGGGTTTATTTCTGTTGTGAGAATAAATCCGTACCATTTTATCTACATTTCCTTTTTTTAGTTTTTCTTCGTTTTTTTTTTTTTTTTTTTTTTTTTTTTTTTTTTTTTTTTTTTTTTTTTTTTTTTGACAAAAAAAAGGGGCAGATTTATTTTTTGTTATGGAAATAAGTCCACTCCAGTATCCACTTTTGCACATTTATTCCAAATAATTACAATGGGTATTCACAACGCCAAGGAGGAGTGAAAAGCGCTGGATCTATCCGGTATGTTTCTAAAAGGCTATTGATTTCTTCTTCTGAATTCATTTTTTCATAATTTAATATTTTGATGTCGCGGTCATCTATGCCATCGCTAGTATTGATAGTTTCAACTGGAATAGAGAATATGATCATTGCATACCGGGAGCTTTTTGCGTTGTTTATAAAGTCATAGTAGCGAAAAGGGTCGATCGAGGAAAAATCATATTTATAAATTGCGTATATCGCAGCCCATTTACGTAACAGTGGGTCTTCAGATGCTAATTCTTGTGCAATCGAATCGTAACCCTTGCCGTCAAGGCCATACCAAACACTTCGTGGGATAAGCTTTTGGTTGTTCATTTTTGCCCCTCGAATGAATTCGGCCAGTAAATGCGGATTACTTTGCCGTCTTTAGGATGAAGTTGCAAATGAGGTAGTGCTGCGTGCGGATCTGTAGGGCTATGGTTTGCCATGTAGACTTTTCTGGTTTCAATGTTGGATACTAGGGTGTCATCCCAGTGGTAGTACGACTCTTTCCCTTGCGGAGTGGAAAAATAGTCTTTAGCAGTTACTGAGTTAAATTCTTCGGCATTTCTATAACCCTCTCCGACGTACCTACCTCTGAAGAGCTCTTCAGCCTCGGCTCTATTATTGACAGTAACATCTTTTGCACCTCGATCGAGTTGATCGGAAGCTCTCTTGAACGTCGGGCTAGACCAACTAACCTCGGGCGCTGGTGGCTCCTTAGTATCAACCTTAGCTTTACCTGCAGGATTTACCGTAGGATCTTGGCTGCCCCCGGCGCCAGGACACCCATTCAACCCCAACGGATCCACCCACCCCGTAGGGTTAGGCACGTACTGGTAGTTATTCAACCCACCCGCAAGCTTGATCGGATCCGGCGTCAAAAACCGCCCGGTCCCCGGATTGTAGTAGCGATGCCGGTTGTAATGTAAGCCCGTCTCCGCGTCGAAGTACTGCCCCTGAAAGCGCAACGGGTTGTCGATTTCAGCCACGTCGAGGGCGGCGAGGTTGCCGTAGGCGCGATACTTGGCGGACCACATGATCTCACCGCTGTAATCGGTCAGTTCCTGCGGCGTACCAAGGTGGTCGAGTTGGTAGTAAAACGGCGTGGCTTTCAGTGGGCCTTCACCGTCGAGCATCGCCAGCGGACGGAAACTGCCCGGTTCATAGATGTAGGTGCGATAGCGGTTGTCTGCGCTTTCGGCGATCAGGCGCTCACCTTGCCACAGGAATTCAGTAGTGCTGCCGTCGACGGTTTTTTCGATGCGGCGGCCGAAGGCGTCGTATTTGTAGGTCGCAACGCTGCCACCCGGCAGGCTGGCGCCGATCAGGCGGTGCTGGCAGTCGTAACGGTATTCGGTGACGAGTTTCTGCCCGGTGCCGCGACGTTCTCGGGTCAGGTTGCCGTAGGCGTCGTAGTCGTAGTGGCGGTCGCCCTGCATCAGCAGACGGTTGCCTTTGACGTTGGCCAGGTGCGCGGCGGGTTGATCGCCTTGGCCCAGCAAGTTGCCGGCCGGGTCGTGGGCGAAGCTTTCCGGGGTGCTGCCGCGAACATTGATCAGGCGATCAAGTGGATCGTAGTGGAAGCTGCGGTTGCCTTTGCGGCTGTCATCGATGCCGGCGAGGTTGCCATTGGCGTCGTAGGCGTAACGACGGCGGAATAAGTTGCGATCTTTCTGGCTGACGCTGTGTGCTTGCAGGCGGCCTTGTTCGTCGTATTGGTATTGGCTCAGCAACAGGCCTTGTTGGCGCTGTAGTTCCTGACCGGCGCTGAACTGGTGGGTGGTCAGGCGCGAACCGTTGAGGTCGATGCTGCTTAGTTGACCACCGCGCTGATGGTGATAATCGAGTTTGCTGCCGTCCGGCAGGCGGCAGTGGCTGAGTTGACCGACCGTGTCGTACTCGTAGCGCAGCGTACCCCAGCCTTGGTGTTCGGTGATGAGGCGGTCCTGCAAGTCGTATTCGTAGGCGAGCGGCCAGTTGCCGTCATCGACGTTTACGAGGCGGCCAAAGGCGTCGTAGCTGTAGTGAATTTCCTCACCATCGGCCAGGGTTTTCACCAGCAAGCGGCCAGCTGCGTCGCGTTGGTACGCGGTAATCAGTTCGCTGCCGTCATCACCGAATTCGGTTTTCTTCAGCAACTGACCGTTGAGGTCGTATTCATAAGCAGTGCGACGACCGTCGAATCCGGTTTCCTGCTGGATCAGGCCGTTGGCGTAGTAATCAAGGTGATACTGCTCGCCACGTTCGTTTTCGATCTCGGTCAGCAACAAGCGCGAATTGTCGTAGCCGTAGCGCAACTGGCTGCCGTCTGGATTGATCCGGCGGCTGACGAGGTGTAGGCCATCGGCATATTCGTAGCGGGTGATGCGACCCAATTCATCGCGCTCGGCGGTGACCTTGCCGTAGGCGTTGTAGGTAAACGCTCGGGTGGCGCCGCCTGGCAGGGTGACCAGTGCGAGGCGATTGGCGGCGTCCCATTGATAGTGGGTGATCGCGCCGGTTTCTTCCTGGCGGGTGATCTGCCTGCCCAAGGCGTCGTAACGATATTTGCGCTGGCCGCCGTCGGGCAGGCTTTCTTCCAGCAGTTGACCGAGGTTGTTCCAGCCTAATTGATGGCGGCTGCCATCGGGGTGGCGGATTTCCAGCAGACGGCCCTGACGGTCGTAGCTGTAGAGGGTGGCGTTGCCGTCGGGGTCGACCTGTTGAGTGATGTCGCCCTGATTGTTGCGTTGATACTTCCACGTGGCTTTGCCGCGATGAACATCACTGACGAATCCATTGCTGTATTCATAAGTGACAGGTTCATCTTCCGGAGGAATGACGGCCGTCATCAAGCCGTCTTCGTCGTACCGGTATTCGGTCACAGCGCCCAACGGATCTTTTTCCGCGATCAGTTGGCCTTTTTCGTCATAGGCTTTGAGGTGTTCAGCGCCATCGGGGTCGATTTTGCTGACCAACCGCGCCTTATCGTCGTGGGTGTAAACCTCTTCGCTGCCATCGGCGTTGGTAACGGTCACGCTGCCTTTATCGTCCCAGACGTAGTGCGCTTCCATCTGCGAGAAACTCGCCCAGTGATGAACGCAACGCGCAAGTTTGCCTTCGTTCTCCCACTCCCAGAAGAAACTGGCGCCACCCGCCAGTTGCCGTTCAAGAATCACGTGTTGATCGTTGTAGCGATAGCGTTCGGCTTCACCGGCCGCGTTCTTCGCTTCGATCAGGCGATGCTGCTCGTCATAGCTATAGGTAACCAACGTCTGGACGGTGTTCCAGGCGTCTTCCAGATTGTCTGCCGGAAGGAACTGTTGATAGTCGACGGCGACGATGTGCTTGCGGTCATAACGCAGGAGGAGGGCGCGACCGGCACCGTTGTCGAGGCGCTTTATCCGCCCATGGATATCACGAGTGATGTGCAACCGGTTGCCATAGCTATCGCTGATGGCAATCAAGGTTGCGCCTTTGCTGTTGAAGCGGAAGTGGTAGAACGAGGGGCGGTTTCCGGCCTGCGCCAGAACAAGCTCCGACGGATCGTCACCGATGAAAATCGCAGCCCGAGACAGGCTGTTGGTAATAGCGGGGCGTTGTTGGCTCGGCAGCGGGAACGGCGTGGCACGGTTTTCGTGGTCGGTCCAGATGACTTCGTCACCGTTGATTTCGATCCGGTGTGCCAGCGCATGGCTCCAGCCGTAACCCAAACCGCAATCGATCTCCACGGCGCTGGTTCGGTACAGGCGTGTCCACTCAAACGGCAGCAGACCGTCGAGTTGGCCATCGCTCAACGTCAACAACTCTTCGCCAGTGACCATCGAAACGGGACATTTGTCGGTACAGGTTTTCGCGGCAGGCTCGGCGCTCTGGTTGGCAGGCGTCTTTGCTTGTCTGGAAACGTCATCACCGACTTTGCTCTTGCCCAGTTTCGCGTTTTTCTTCCCGTCAAACCGCAACTGCGCCAAACCACTCTTCACCTGAGCCGTCACACCACGCGCCGCAACCGCCGTGTATTTCGTGACGTATTCCATGAAGCCTTTGATGATCTTGAACACCGACTCCACAAAGCCTGTCACTGCCTTGATGATGATTTCGCCGTACTTCTTCAACCGTGCCGCGAGGTAAATGACGCCAGTGCCTTCCGCTGCGATGGTCAGCACGATCGAGATGACGATGTCGATGGCGATTCCGACGACCGCCGCCGTGGTCATTTTTGCGACGTCGCCAGCCATCTTCATCGGCGGCAGGCCCGCCAGCCAGATAACGGCGCTGCGCACCATCAGGAACAGGGCGGCCTCGTCGCTGGCCAGCAACATGGCCTTTTTCATGACGTCGGGCGTTTGTTTGGCGAGATCGATCAGTTTCTGAGTGCCGGCACCAAGGTCTTTCGCAAACTTGCCAGGGTCTTGCAGGATATCCAGCACCAGACTGATGCCGTCCCAGACGCCTTTTATCGCTTCCCAGCCGCCTTCAAGGATGCCGTTGCCGACAGCCATCGCGGTACCGGAAGCCGACACATTTGACCATTGCGGTTTGAAACCGGCCCACTCCTTACGCAGGAAACCTTCCAGGTCCGAGGTGAGACCGCCATAGGAACTGAACAGCGTATCGATCTGCGCCGGTGTCACTTCGTTGTGAACGCGGATCTTGTAGAACTTGCCCGGAACACCACCTGTCCATGCCGCTTTGCCTTGAGCATCCAGCTTGACCTTACTGATCGCGCCGCCTTCAACCGCAACGATTTCGACTTCGATATCGCCTAACGGGATGTCGTAAACCGATTCGAATTTGCTCTCGATCAGCAACGGCCCCTTGAGCGGACACTGGGCGACGTTTGAGGTGAAGTCACCGTCAGTCGTGCTCACTGATTTGCTGGTGTTGCCAACCTTAATTACTCGTTCCATTCCAAGCAGGGAGGGCAGGTCGGCGGCGCGGCTGCCTTTATCGGCGACTTTCGCGTACCAGGTTTTGGTTTGTTCCTGATACAGCTTCAAGCTGTCCTTGAACGTACTCAGTTGGTTATCAACGTAGGCAACGCGATCCATCAGCCTTGCTCCAGAATCAGGTGATTTAACAGTGCTTCATTAAGGTTTTTCGGAGCATCCGGGCGGCGCACGAAACGTGCGATTTTTAGCTTCAGGTTGCTCTCGGGGTAAGCGGCGTAGAGGTCTGGACGTTCAACTTCCAGCCACTGCATCAGGTTGCCGACCAGGGTTGACGGGTTCTTCTTCGCCAAGCCATCAAGCAACTCCTTCGGCACCTCCCACCAAGGCCAATCCTTCGCCTTCGGCACCACTCGCGGCCCAACGTCCAACCGCTTCCCATTAATCAGATACCGATCAAACACCGGCAGCACTTCACCCGCCGCATCACCCAATCCTTCCAGAATCGGATAAATATGCCGCCCATCCCAGAAGCGGAAAAACACCTCGCTGCCGTCGGGCATGCGCACTTGGGTCAGGCTGCGAAGGTGTTCGAACACCACGTCGGGCGAGCTGGTTGAAACCGCCAGCCAACCCCAGTCCTGCGCATCCGTCTCGGCAATCCATTGCAGAAAACCGGAGTTGGGATTCAACTCGACGAGGTAGGGCATGACCTGTTGCCAGCCCGCGTAGGGGGTGCCCCCCCAGATTGGCGTCGCCTGAGTCGTGGGATCGTTCTGATAAAGCGTCTTGAGCGCTTCGGCATCGCTGGCGGCGCTGACGATCAGGTACAGACGGTCCCCCGAACTCAGGGGGGATTCGGATAGCCATATCTGTGGGGTGATGTTTTCAGATGTCACAACTGTCGTCCTTGATGAGTGAATCTAAAAACTCATGTCAGCTTCAATATTTTCTTCGTAAGTGGAGAGCAACTTCTCAACGCTTTCGTTTCCAGAGTATTTTTCTTTCAGCTGCTTCAGCTTCTGGTCCGTACCCTTGCAGTATTTATTGATATCGCTGATGACTCGATCGAGATTCCCTGGATCGGCAGGATCCGGTTCAGGAATATCGCCGCGTAGAGAGTCACAGTTGTCTCTGCTTTGGATGTAGCTGGAGACGTCTGTCGGTACTGAGCCATCGCTTTCCGCTGCGCAAGAAATCAACGGCAAGGTCAGTGCAGCAAGTAACAAATAAGGCGTTATTTTGTGCATTTTAATGCCCGTCATTTGACCAGTGAGGTTTGTCACTACTTCCCCCAACGAATTTGATTACGCCATAAGAGGCACCGACGGTATGAAGCTCATTGTTCATTCCGGTTTTGGGGGCCGAGCTTATACTGACGGTCGTTCCAGAGGCGTTATTAATCGCTAAGGTCCCGGTCCAACTGATGTTCATGTCAATCGCCAGTTTCTGCGTATGCCTGGAATTGAGCGCCGGGGCGACGTTAAGTCCACTGATTCCGTAGCCATTCACCATGGCCCTGGCACCTTGTACAGAGGCCTGTTGGTCATAAGCGCCGGACGCGGAAACGTGTGCCCATTTGATTTTTATAACGTCACCCGGATAACTGGGAACTTGCTGTGGATCGAAGCCCGTCTTAAAGATTTTCCACGCCCAGTGCATTAAATAAGCTCTTTCCGGGGGACGGTACGTTGCGGAAATATGCACAGTCCCCCCGGCAGCTCTTACTGCATCGAGAAACTTGGTCGCGGATTCCCGAAATGGAGACGCAAGCGTAGTGAGGCTGGCGCTGCCCAGGAACCTCCCCACCCACTGAGCACCGCTTGGCTCGTCCGCTGAAACACTAACAGCTACAGGCGTCTGATCCGCAGTCGGAGTGAGTGTCGCTTGTAGTGTCGCCATAGTAAGGGGCCTCGATGGTGGCTTTTTCGGGTTTGTTGGATGAAACTTTTTGGGTCATTCCTTGACTGTCGGTAACACCCTTAACAGTAAGTCCAGATTCAAGCTTGATTCGGTAAGGAGTATCCGGCTTAGGCTTACCTGTTATTTCGTCGTTCAGGACGAACACTAAGTCGTGGGTGCTTTTTTCAGATTCCTGGATGGGGCTTGCGATATCACAAACCCCCGCCTTGCATTTCTCACACTCTTCACAAAACGGCGCATTACGCTTCAACGTATTAACCTGAGCCGGCGTCAACACCGCCCCAGCCCTGTCCGCATCCGCCTGCTTCAACACCCCAGGCAACAACGGCGCCGCCCCGGTCCCACTTCCCGGTCCGCCGCCGGAGTTCATGTTGATCACCGGCCCACTCAGGGTCACGCCGCTGGCGTCGATCTTGATGAAGCTGCCGCCGCCCTTGAGGGTCAGTTCGCTGCCGGCTTCGAGCACGACTTTCATGCCGCTGCTCAAGTGAATCTCTTGGCCGGCGTCGATGAATTGCCCGGTGCCGATCTTGATGTGTTGGTTGACCCCCACGGTCAGGTGGTCGTTGGCGCGGGCTTCGACTTTGCGGTCGGCGTAGACGGTGTGGTGTTCTTCGGCCTTGAATTCGCTGTAGCTGTTTTGCTCGACGATGTCGTGGCGTTCGTTGCCGACGCGGATTTTCTGGTCGTGCTCGACGTTTTCGTCCCAGTCGCGCTGGGCGTGGAGGAAGATCTGTTCCTGGCCCTTTTTGTCTTCGATGCGCAGTTCGTTGAAGCCGCCGCCACCCTTGGAACTGAGGGTTTTGAAGGTGCTGCGGGTCTTGTTCGTCGGCAGTGGGTACGGGACGACGTTTTCCTTGTGGTACAGGCAGCCGCTGATCAGCGGTTGGTCGGGGTCGCCTTCGAGGAAGGTGACGAGCACTTCCATGCCGATCCGCGGGATGGCGATGCCGCCGTAGTGGGCGCCGGCCCAGGCGGAGGAGACGCGCAGCCAGCAACTGGTCTTGTCGTCGGCCTGGCCTTCGCGGTCCCAGTGGAATTGCACTTTGACGCGGCCGTATGGGTCGCAGTGGATCTCTTCACCTTTGGGGCCGGTGACCACGGCGCTTTGGCTGCCGAGGATGCGCGGTTTCTTTTGCGTCAGGGGCGGGCGGTTCGGCACGTCCCACGGGGTCGCCTGAAAGCGGTTGCGGTAGCCCTGGTGGAAATCGCCCTTGAGGCGGGTGGTGTCGCTGGTGACCGATTCTTCCAGCACTTGCGGCTGTTTGCCTTCGTGCAGGACTTCGGTGAGCAGCCACAGGTCGTTCCATTTGGCTTTCGGGTGTTGGGTCAGGGCCAGGAAGTGGCCGCTGACCAGCAACGGCTGATCGCTTTTGCCTTCGGCGAGCTGGAAGTCGCTGCGGTGACGTTCCAGGTTGCGTTTGGCCAGGTGCTTGCCGCGTTCGCGGTCGATGAAGCGACCGGGATAGTCGTAGTCTTCGAGGTCGGGCAGGGCGTCGCCACGGTTTTCGCTTTCCAGCGTCAGGCGCGGCTTTTCGAAGTCGTAGTCGCGGCGGGTGGTGCGGCTGGTGCGGGTTTCCAGGCGCAGGTCGAAGCGCTTGATCACCGGGTCGGTGGCGACCATGCCGGAGTCTTGTTGATAGGCCACGGGCGCGAGTTTCGGGAACACCGTCTGGTCATCGCCGAACACCAGCTTGTGGGCCGTGGTGCTGTGCTGGAAGTGGTAGTGGATACCTTCTTCCTCGCACAGGCGCTGGACAAATTGCAGGTCCGATTCATCATACTGAACGCAGTAAATGCGCTCGGGATAAATCGCCCCGACTTTGAATTCGTAGGCATTGCTCTGGATGCCGTGCTCTTCGAGGACCATGCCGATGATTTTCGGCACCGTCAGGTTCTGGAAGATGCGTTGGTTGATGCGGTGCGCGAGGTAGGACAGTTGCGGGCGCAGGGTCACCGCGTAGCGGGTCAGGCGTTTGCCGGAATCACCCTGGGCGGCGCGATAGATCTGGCCATGGATGCCGCTGCCATCAGGCGAGAGCTGCAGGAAGGCCGGTTTGTGCAATAGCGTTTCGAGGTCCAGGGACGGCTGTTCACTGACCAGTTCCACCTCAAACACAAAAGGCTGGCTGATGGCTTCCCGACCTTGCAGGGAAAGGACCTGAAAGTCGCTGGAAAGACCTTCAATGGTCAGGGCAAAGTGAGTCTGATTGGCCGGCGCGAACATCCCTTGTTCCTCGTGCAGTGCAGCGGCGTTCGCCAAAAGCCCCAGGAAAAGGGGTCAGCAGACGCAAAATTCTGGAAAGGCGTAAACAACATCGACCAGCAGAGCTGGCCGATGCGTGAAGCGGTCAGCCGCGATTAAGCGACTGGCTGACGCCAGTCATCGGAACCCGAAGTACCGGATACTTCGTGGGTCCAGGTGATTTTGCGGTAGGTGAACTGCACTTCTTCCAGGTGCGTGAAGTGCGAGTTCGACGGATCCTGGCAGTTGTGCATTTTGTTGTTGATGGCGACGATGATCGCGTCTTCCAGTTTGGTGGTGTAGTAGTGCTCTTGGGTACCTTGAGCCGAAGTGCGGTACCACTGGATAACGATCTCGCTCATGCGCTCGCCGGAAGTCAGGGCGGCTTGCAGCAGTGGCGAAGACTTGTCGTAGACTTTGGTGATCACGACTGGCTTGTGTACGCGCTGGCCGGTTGGTTGGCCGGACTGTGGGTCACGCGGGATGATCACGTCGTGGCTGAAAGCCTGAACCATGACCTGGTCTTCGTGACCTTCCTGGTAGGTGTTGCCAACCGAGTCGGCGGTGAAGGCGCCGGCAGTGATCAGACCTTGTTTTTCGCCAGTGACGGACATGTACGCTGGTGTAGCCATGGATGTGCTCCTTGCTGAATAAAGTGAGGGTGCCCGGGAGGCGGTATCGCCCGGTGGGTGCCTGACTGTTATCAAGGTCCGTGCCATAAATTGATAAAGCCATGTAAATCAAGGTCTTGAGCTTGTTTTCAGGTTGTTGAAACGAGGTTGGGCCAGGAACACAAAAGAATGTGCGCAAGAACTTGCGCACCACTGCGCAACTTCTTGCGCACTCGGCTGAAAGGCTTGGCAGGCTGGGTGTTGAGCGCCAAGGTAGGACCGTTCTGAAGGAAGAGTGCGCAAGAACTTGCGCATCAAGGCTTTGCGCTATCACTCGATGACTCTACACATCCGGTGCAACGAATCGGTTGGCGCAGTGGTCCATAAACACAGCGCCGTCGAGCGTCCGAACAACCCTGAAACGGAGTGAGAACGACATGAAAATCCTGATGGTTTTAACGTCCCACGATCAATTGGGTGACACGGGTAAGAAAACCGGCTTCTGGCTGGAAGAATTCGCCGCACCGTACTTCGCTTTCAAGGATGCCGGCGCTCAGTTGACCCTGGTCTCGCCCAAGGGTGGTCAACCGCCGCTGGACCCGAAAAGTGACGAGCCGGACGCGCAAACCGCAGCCACCGATCGCTTTCGCAAAGATTCCGCCGCCCAGTCTGCATTGGCGTCTACCGCTCTGCTGAGCAGCGCGCGAGCTGAAGATTACGACGCGGTTTTCTACCCTGGTGGTCATGGCCCGCTGTGGGACCTGGCCAATGACAAGAATTCAATTGCGCTGATCGAGGCGTTTATCAAGGCGGGCAAGCCGGTTGCAGCCGTTTGTCATGCGCCCGGTGTGTTGCGTGACGTCAAAAGCGCCGACGGCCAGCCGCTGGTTAAAGGCAAGCGGGTGACGGGGTTTACCAACTCTGAAGAAGAGGCGGTGCAACTGACCAACGTCGTGCCGTTCTTGGTGGAGGACATGCTCAAGGAGAAAGGCGGCGTGTATTCCAAGGGCGCGGATTGGGCGAGTTACGTGCTCACGGATGGTTTGCTGATCACCGGGCAGAATCCGGCATCGTCCGAGGCGGCCGCAGAGGCCCTGTTGGCGAAGTTGAAATAACATCAAGAGATCGCAGCCTTCCTCAGGCTGCGATCTTTTTTAGGCGACCGAGGTTTACCTCAACGCTGCAAAACACGCTTCAATCGAACGCCGCTGCGTCTCGGCATACAACCCCAGTTCATCAATCGTCGGCCGCCCCAGGGCTTGTTCAAAAGCCTGGCGGTTCGAATGCACGCCGTAATTTACCTGCGCGGCATCTCCCAGATTGGACTGAAATATCCCCGCCGCACTGACCGGCAGAAAATCTTCGTACACCAACGGTTCCACCCGCAAATAGCCGCCGCTGAGCAGATCGTCCAGGGTCAAGGACTTCAGCTCATCCGCCGCCAGGCCTTTTTCCGTGACGAAATAGCGGAAGTACGCCAGTTCCTGTTGGCGCATGCCGTCATAGGTGTCAGGGAATTCGCCGAAATGCTGCGTCATCAACGCGTTGTAACGTGCGGCATTGGCTTCGTTGGGGAAGTCATTCAACTCATCGCGGGCGGCGTTTAGCAGACGGTCGTACAGCGCCCGGCCTTTGGGGGTGAGCGCCGCGCCCCGTTGTTCGATTTCACCAAAACGTGCGCTGTGGCTGCCGCGAGTCTCGGCTTGATCGGTGAAGGCAATTGGTTCGTCCAGTGCCTTGAAGCTGGTCTGGCGCAGCAGAATCGGGCACTGACGGCGGGGCGGGCCTTCGATCACGGCTTTGGGCGTGATGCCATGGGCGGGCATTTGTGCCTGGACGATGTCGATGTCCAGGGTGCGCGGCGTCAGGTGATTGATGTGCGGGCCTTTGAACGCCACCACGTCGGCGATCAGGCGGTGCTGTGCGCTGAGTTTCTGGTACTGCTCGGCGGTGACGGTGGCGCTGTGGTGCCAGCGAAAGGTTTCCAGCGCCTGTTCGACGAAATCCCGGGCCTCTTGTTCGGTAAGGCCGCCTTCGGTTTCAGCGCGCTCGATCAGTGCCAGCGCGGTTGGGGTGAAGATCTGGCGTTTATCCAGTACCGACTGGGCGAAGGCCCGCAGTGCCGGGTCTTCGATCAGTTCCAGGCGCAGCAGCGAGGTGAACACCCGAAACGGGCTGACTTGAAGCGAGGCTTCGTGCACAGCGCGGAATGCGGTGGAATGCACCGGTACGCCGGCCGGGGTCAGGTCGTAGTAACCGACCGGTTGCATGCCCATCACCGCGAACAGGCGGGCGAGGGTGGCCAGTTCGCCAGCGGTGCCGACGCGGATGGCGCCGTGTCGCTCAAGGTCCAGTCGCTCGATTTCGCCGGTGCTGTTCAATTGCCGGGCGATCTGCGGGTCGCTGTCCAGCACGTGACGGTTGGTCTGCTCCACCAGTTCCATCAGCGCGCCGTACAGCGGCACTTCTTCGCGGTACATGTCGGACATCGCTTTGGAGAAGCGTTGGCGGATCAGGTCAGGGCTGACGAAGTTTGGGTGGCTCATGAAAAAAATTCCTGGCGCGGTGACGTGAAGGATGGGGGAAAAGATCGCAGCCTTCTGCGGCGCCGACAAACGAAGAATCTTACGGACTTCATTCTGCCAAGGACTGCATGCACCTGTCCGGTGTAGCCGCTACCGAGCCCGGTGGTTACAGGTGAGAACGGCTTTCCGAGCGCAGCGATCCGAGGAACTCCCGGTACAGTCGCGCTGCATTGGTCGGCTGTTCGACCATTGGCATATGGCCGCTGTGGTCCCAGATGACCACTCGCAAATCAGCAATGCCTTTACTCCACACGGCCACGCTGCTGACATCGATCAAGCGATCCTTGTGGCCCCATAGCAACAGGGCCGGGCATTTGATGTCGGGCAGTTTGGGCTCCATCGGCGGGCTGGCACGGAAATCGTTGAAGATTTCCTCCAGCTCCTCGCGACTCTGTTCATAGCGCAGCGCAATCGCATCCAGCACCACCCCCGGCACCCACGGCGGCTCGGCCATGGTCATGGCGTAGAAACGCCGGAATTCCTCCCGCGAATGAATCAAAAACGGGTTGTGTCCCTTGGCCAGGTGTCGCTCCAGGTCGCTGGCTTCGGGGGCGGTCACGCCGGCCGGATCGATCAGCGCGACCGAGGCAATCCGCTCCGGATACGTCGCCGCCAGCCACGCCGCCATGTAGCCGCCCATCGAGTTGCCGATCACATGGACCTTGTCGACCCCGCAGACGTCCAGCAGCTGGATCATTCGTTTGGCCTGCAGGGGGATGTCGTAGCCGCCCCCGGCCTTGAAGCCGGTTTCGCCATGACCGGCGATGTCGGGGATGATCACGCGATAGTTGCCGACAAAATGCCGGGCGAAACGCAGCCAGATGTTCTTGTCGGCGCTGTAGCCATGCAGCATCAGCACGCTGCTGGACGCTTCGTATGGCCCGCCTTGCCACGTCGACACGGTCATTTCGGCGATCGGCACAACGATCTTGTGCAGCCGATACAGCTTGGCCTCCAGGGCCGTGTCCAAGTCATACAGCCAGTAACCGATGGCCGGGTAGCTCAACCAGCTCCAGGCTACGAAAACGGCGATAGCGACAACTAAAACAAGCATCAGGCGTTTTCCTTGGCAGTGATCAGGACAAAATGTGGTCGGCGGGTTTCAGTGCCCGGGTCAACCGGTGATAGCTGAAACTGAACCCCGGAAACATGGCAACGACGTGACCGCTCCTGCTTTGATACCAACTGTGGCAGCCGCCGGACTTCCAGACGGTGCGTTCCATTTCCCGGTGGATCATCTCAGTGTAGGTACGTTCTGCCTCGGGGCGAACTTCGATGCTGCGCAAACCGCGTTCTTTGAGCGTGCGAATGCAGTCGAGGATGTAGTTCATCTGCGATTCGATGATGAACAGCGCCGAGGTGTGGCCGATGCCGGTGTTGGGGCCGGTGACGATAAACAGGTTGGGAAAGTCCGGCAGGCTGGTGCCCAGGTACGCCCGGGGATACTGCGCCCAGACGTCTTTGAGCCGGGTGCCGTTCTTGCCGGTGACCGGGTAGGAAATCACCCCGTCGGTGGCGTCGTACCCGGTGGACCAGACGATCAGGTCCAGATCGATGTGCTGGCCATCCTGGGTGACGATGCCGGTTTCGTCGATGGATGCGATGCCTTGCTCGCGGCTGTGCAACGTCACGTTGCTGCGCCCCAGCGCCGGGTACAGGGTGCTTGAGATAATCACGCGCTTGCAGCCGATGGTGAAGTCCGGGGTCAGTTTTCGACGTAATTCGGGGTCGGGCACCTGGCGCTTGAGGAAGCGCAGGGCGTGTTGCTGGACCATGCGAATCGCCGGTTTTGAGTACTTGAAGGCAATCACCCGGGTTTCGAACTGCCAGTAGAGCATCCAGCGCAGCAGCTTATACGCTGGCTTCAGACCCAGCAGCCAACGCTGGAAGGGGCCGAACGTGCGGTCGGCGCGTGGCAGCACCCAGTGTGGCGTGCGCTGGAACACATGCAGGTGCTCGACGTCGGGAGCAATCGTCGGGATGACCTGCGCGGCACTGGCGCCGCTGCCGACGATGGCGACGCGTTTGTGTCGGTAGTCGAAGGCGTGATCCCAATTGTTCGTGTGAAAAGTCTTGCCTTGAAAGCGTTCCTGGCCTGCGAAACGCGGGATGACCGGTTGGCTCAACGGCCCCGTGGCATTGATCAGGAACTGCGCATAAAAAGTGCCTTTGGTGCCGGTGTGGACGGCCCAGCGCTGATGGTCGGCGTCCCATTCGATGGATTCGACATTGGCTTGCAACTCGACTCTGTCGCGCAGGCCGAAGTGGTCCACCACGTACTCGGTGTAGTGGTGCAGCTCGGCCTGTTCGGCGAACATTTGCGTCCAGCGGTAAGGAGCGAAGGACAGTGAATAAAGCGGCGAGGGCACGTCGACGGCGGCTCCGGGGTAAGTGTTCTGGCACCAGGTGCCGCCGAAAAAATCCCGTCGTTCCAGCAGGCGAAAATCGTCGATGCCTGCCTTGAGCAAATTGATCGCCGCGCACTGACCGCCAAAACCGCTGCCGATGATCAACACTTGAAAGGTCTGCATGGGCCTCCTTGGTAAGGGTTGCTGATCGAACCCTCTCTTCATGTATAGCCAAACATTCGCCGCTCGACCTGCACAAACCCGGCTGCCCGCCGGTGATGGCTATTTAACGTTGCCCTGATAGACTCCCAGCACACCTGCTAACCCGGTGCTATCAGGTTCCGCTCAGGCGCAGAGGCCCTTATGGGAAAAACGGGAGGAAAAGGGCTTTCTCTGGCCAGGAGGCTCTACACATCGCGAACCCTGGGCTTGTTGCTTGGGATGTTGTGCGTGGGCGCGGCGATGTATCCACTCGATCCGGCGCCATGGGTATGGGGGCTGATGGTCTTCAATGGCGTGCTTTGGCCACATGTTGCCTATCAATGGGCGCGTCGGGCGAAGGTTCCCTTTCACGCCGAACATCGCAACATATTGATCGACGCCTGCCTGGGCGGATTCTGGGTCGCGGCGATGCACTTCAATCCGCTGCCGAGCGCGGCGACGCTTTCGATGATGGCCATGAATAACGTGGCGATTGGCGGATTGCGTTTCCTGCTGGTGGGAACGGTCGCGCAGGTTCTCGGCATTGGTGTCGGCATGCTGGTGTTCACACCGGCCTTCATCGCGCCAACCAGTCCGTTGCAGCTCTATGCCTGTTTGCCGCTGCTGACCCTGTACCCACTGGCGCTGGGCTGGATCTGTTTTCGGCAGGCCACCACCCTGGGCCGGCACAAACGTGAACTGCTGGCCCTGAGCCGCACCGACAGCCTCACCGGCCTGCTGAACCACGGGGCCTGGAAAGATCAGATGGAAGTTGAATTCCAGCGTTGCCAGCGCCAGCAACAGGGCGGCGCGATTGCGCTGATCGACATCGATCATTTCAAAGCCATCAATGACACTTACGGCCACGTCGCCGGGGACATTGTGTTGCGTCAGCTGAGCAAAATGCTCAAGCAGAATCTGCGGGCAACTGACGTGGCGGGGCGCTATGGCGGTGATGAGTTCTGCGTTTTGTTGCCGGACTTGCCCCTCGACAGCGCCGCGGCTGCCATGGATGCCTTGAGGGATCGCTTCGCCACGTTAGGTTACGAGCAGAACCCGGCGCTCAACGTCAGCCTGAGCATTGGTCTGGCAGCGTTCAGCCCGGCACACACCGACGCCACCCTGTGGCTCAACGACGCCGATCAAGCGCTCTACGAAGCTAAGACCACCGGCCGCAACCGCGTGATCTGCCGCATTGGCGGCCAGCCCCAGCACGAACTGCTCGACCCGGTCTGAAAGACGCATTTATCCCTCTGTGGGAGTGAGCCTGCTCGCGATGGCGGTAGTTCATTCAATATCAATGCAAGCTGACCCACCGTCATCGCGAGCAAGCTCGCTCCCACAGGGGATTGCGGTGTGTCAGGTCTATGGGTGTCGCATCCGGTCTAGAGCCTTGCGCCGTAGTCAGGTAGGGTGTTTTTGCCCCCCGACACGAAACAAGGACCGATTCATGACGCTCAAGCTCCCTCGCTCACTGCTGGCCACTAGCCTTGGCCTGACCCTCGCCCTCGGTGCTTTGGCCCCTGCGGCTTACGCCGAACCGCACAAACAAGTCTTCGCCGATTCCGAGCAATACAAAGGTGAAGCCCTGAAACTCCTGGAACGCCTGGTGAACATCGACTCCGGTTCCGGCTATGAGCCCGGCCTGACGCAAGTGCGCGACATCGCCATCGATGAGCTGAAAAAGCTCGGTGCCACCATCGAACTCGTGCCGAATACGCCGGACAAGAGCAGTCATGTGATCGCCACGCTCAAAGGCACCGGCAAGGCGAAAATCCTGCTGATGGCGCACATGGACACGGTGTTCAAGGAAGGCTCGGCCGCTGAGCGCCCGTTCCACATCAAGGATGGGCGCGCCTACGGGCCGGGCGTGATGGATGACAAGGGCGGCATCGTCGCCGGGATCTACGCGTTGAAAGTCCTGAAAAATATCGACTTCAAGGACTATGCGCAGATCACGTTCCTGCTCGACGCCAGTGAAGAAACCGGCTCGGACATCGCCACCGACCTGATCAAAAAGACCGCCAAGGCCCACGACGTAACCCTCAACCTCGAACCGGGCCGCCCGGCGGATGGCCTGGTGGCGTGGCGCAAAGGCAGCGCCACCGCCGTGGTCGAAGTCAAAGGCAAAGCCGCTCACGCCGGTGTCGCGCCGGAGCTGGGACGCAACGCGGCGATGGAGGCCGCGCACCAGATTCTGCAGCTCGGCAAGCTGGGCGACGAAACGAAGAAAACCACCATCAACTTCACCGTGCTCAAGGCCGGCGACCGAACCAACGTGATTCCAGACCAGGCAACGGCCAAGGCGGATGTGCGGGCAGCGGTGCCTGAAGAGTTTGACCGCATCGAGAAAGACCTGGCTCGGGTGTCCCAGGACAAGTTGATTGCGGATACTCAAGTCACGACCACCCTCCAGCGCGGCCTGCCGCCGATGCCGCAGACGGCGGAATCGGATCGACTGATGGCGATGGCGCAAGGGATTTACGGTGAACTCGGTCGCAAGTTGACCGAAGAAGGCAGCGGCGGGGCGGCGGACGCCAGTCTCTCGGCCGGTGTGGGTACGCCGACGCTGGATGGGTTCGGGATTGTTGGCGGCAATATCCATACGCCCGAGGAGTACGCGGAGGTCGAGAGCGTGGCGCCGCGGATTTATCTGCTGTCGCGGATGATTATGGAGTTGGCCAAAGCTCACTGAATGATCGTTCCCACGTCGAACCGTCTGCGTGGGAATGCCTCAACGGACGCTCCGCGTTCGGCTCCGGAAGGGACGCAGAGCGTCCCGGGCTGCATTCCCACGCAGACGGTTCGACGCCTCGACGTGGGAACGATCGACTTGTGGCGCACAACTTTCCAAGACGTTTCCTACAACGTACCCTGTTGCCGCGTTTCGGTATCGACCCCTATAGTTCGGGCTCGCGGAAAACTCTGCGAACGACCTTGGCCGGTCGACCACACCAAACGCATCAGTGTCATTGTTCAGGCATTTTCATGTCTGGATATCGTGTTATGGCAGCTGTGCGCGGGACACCTTAGGGTGTGCCGGTTGTGGGTGTGCCGGTCGGCCAACCCGCACACAGCTGCCACCTTAATTCGCTTGGCCGCGAACGGTGGTAGCTCAAATATGGAGTTACACCCCATGTTCGACCAAGTCATGCCGCGCTACCTCCCCATCGACACCTACGACGCCGAAAACCCGGTGCTCTTCATCAATACCCACAAAGAACTCAGCGACCTCGCCGCCTGCGCGGCGCATCGCTTTACCGTGGTTCGCGATCTGGCGGACACCTTGTCCACGCTGGGCCTCAAAGGCATTTCCGATTGTGATTTAACGCGTGTGACGAGCGCCGTGCATCTGTTGATGCGCGAGGGCTGTGCGATTCTGGATGTCATTCAGGCGCGGGCGTTGCAGCGGGAGGAGGGGTTCAAGACTGCAGTTTAACGGTGATTGAACTGACGCCATCGCGAGCAGGCTCACTCCCACATTGGATTGCAGGCGTACACAAATCATGTGTCCACCAAAAAATCACTGTGGGAGTGAGCCTGCTCGCGATGGCGTCGGCTCGGTTCACACACTCAAACGTGCTAAACCGTTATTCCTTCACACTCATAAACTCTTCCGCCCAACGAATATATTCCTCGGGCTGCGTATAAGTATGAGTCAGTTCGGTGGCGCTCAAATCCGCCGCTTGGGTAAATATCTGCCGCTGCTCGCGCAGGCTGTCGTAAGTTGCCTTGATCGCCGCAAAGTACGCGCCGTGACCGTCGATGGTCACCCGCACGCCCAGTTCAGCCAGGCGTTTGTCATCGCGCAGCGCCGGGTTGCCGTAGGTGACCAGCATCAGCGGTACGCTCAGGTGTTCGGCAATCTTTTCGAGGTGTTCGAAGTCGCGCACGCCGACCATGCAAATGCCGTCAGCACCGGCTTTCTGGTACTGCTGGGTGCGGCTGATGACTTCCTGCACCGGCAGTATCCCGGCATTGGTGCGAGCAATGATTGCCATCTCTGTATCGACCCGCGCTTCCAGAGCTGCGCGAATCTTGCCGACGCCTTCCGCGACCCCGATCAGGTCGGTGGATTTGCGGCCGAATTGTGCCGGCAGCAGGGTGTCTTCGATGGTCAGCGCAGCGATGCCGGCGCGTTCCAGTTCGACGATGGTGCGCATTACGTTGAGTGCGTTGCCGTAGCCGTGGTCGGCGTCGGCGATCACGGGTAATTGCGCCACACGGCCAATGCGCGTGGCCTGCTCAGCGAATTCGCTGAGGGAAATCAAGGCGAAGTCAGGGGCGCCCAGCACCTGCAATGAAGCAACCGATCCCCCCAGGATGCCCACTTCAAAACCCAGGTCAGCGGCAATACGGGCCGACATCGGGTCGAAGACCGACGCCGTGTGATAGCAAGCGTTGGACGCAAGCAGCTCGCGAAAGCTACGGCGCAAATCTTGATGAGAGAGCCTGGACATATGAGTTCCACCAATACAAAGGAATGGAAAGGCTTGAGCAAAGGTGTCAACGCCGAAGGAACAAAAGGCTATCACGCGGGGGAGGTGAAGATGATGACGAATTCAGCACGGACATAAGTCTGTTAATCAGCCCCCCAACTTGGATGCCAAAAAAGGCTGCAGACCTTTTCAGTCTGCAGCCCCGATGTAGCGTTTAACGAAAGCGATTTCAGCCGTGTGCTGGCACGCTCCAGATTTTCTTGATTTCGTGGATATTGCCTACGTTATAGCGAGGCATGAAACTGGCACACGGGGACAGAGCCGTGGTTTTGACCGGTGTATTGATCACGTTGGTGCCAGCGTGCATCAGAGGGGTTTGGGTCCATTGGGTCATAGGCGTTTTCATACGGTTTTTCCTTTTATATTTATGGGTGCAGGTTTTAACTACCCGCGTTGGAGCATGGACAGCGTTTCTTCATAGAAAGCTGTTTCGTGCATGGCAATGCCGGGATAGGTCGGCACATAGTTCTCGTCGAAGCTCCAGGCTTCTTCTGTTTTAACGGACCGTTGAGGATGAATAAGCAAACTCAACGATGCGGACATTGTTGTGGGTGGAAGCTGCTTGTGCACTTCATGCAATGGGCGCATGTGCAGGATTTCTCCAGGCGCCAGTTTAAGTACTCTTTCTTCGCCAAGAAGTGGTCTTTTTCCGGCTCTAATAGGTGCGTCGCCAAGGATTTCTCGTGTAACAGTTGTATACCCGTCTCCGCTATAACCCACGGCATAGATTTCAAAGTCGTGGGTGTGGTTCAGGTCATAGATGAATGTTTCACTTTCATCTTTCGAAGAGACCGGAGACCAAAACCCCAAGCGGACAGTAAATAGATCGTTGTAATGCAATACAAATGCATAAGCGTTGTAGAGGCTGTTTCGCGTGCTGAAACCTTCTTGTTGAATAACGGTATAAAGATGTTCACTCAACAATGTACGGTGAGTCGCCAGTTGGCGCAGGTCCTCCATGATCTTTAGCTTGTCTTGCTCTAGATCGTAATTCGTCATGCGCTCAACAAACGTATTGAGCTTCATGCCGCTTCACTCTGTTGGTCGAGCAAGACGTTCAGGTGGTTGTTTTCGAGGTTTCTCAACAGAGGCACGTAATTCAGTGCGGCCTGCTGGTCCGTTTGTTGAATCATCTGAAAGGCCTTCCAGGCAACAGCGGGGTGGTAGTGATAAATCAATTCTTCGGCCACATGACGCGCCTCTGGATCCTGAACGGTCTCCAGCAACTCAAGGCTCACCAGGTAGCGTGCCGCGCTATCGTCATGGGGGAACCAGGCGATTTTGCTCAGTGAGGCGCGGTCAAACACGCCAATGTCTGCGCTTCGGTCTGGCAGGTTGATGCTGCCGATAAAGGCCTTATGCCCAGTGCCTGTCGGATTGCTGTCGAACAGGACCTTCGTGCCGTCGATGAATAGCGGATTGTCGGCGTCGACGATGATCCATTGCCCCAGCGTCAACTTGTCATCCTGTATTTCATATAGCTGGACCGGGAATGACTGATCGTTGATAGCGAACAAAATACTGTTCCCTGGAACGGTATAGAGCAGTTGTGAGGCGCCAGCGTTGTCAGGTGCCTTGAGGCCGATGTTGCCATCGCCGTTACAGTGCAGTATCAGTGTTCTGGTGTGAATGTTTGTTGACTTCATGATCTCTGCACTTCTAGAAGTTTCATGAGTAAGTGCAGTATTTTCGCTCAACTGATTGGCGAGTCTTTCGATGTGTCTGGTGATGTCCAGGGTTTCAAGGCTTTTTATAAGATGGCCTGGCGATAGGCCTTTATCTAAAAGTGTCTCGATCATGAAATGGCCTGCTTTGCTGGAGTTTAAGATGGAGCGTGTCAGGAAGTAGAGGGTTTCGACCTTGGCGGAGCTTGCAACAGTTGCCAATGGTTTTTGATGTCGTGAATGTTGCCGATGTTCAGGCGCGGTGTCGTTCCCCAGCAATTAATCGCACTGTTGTTTTGTGTGGGGGTGCTGATTACATTAGTTGCTGCACGAAATATCGGCGTGTTGTGCCAGTTGTTTGTGGGCTGTCGCATGGTTAACTCAGTGGGTGTAATTTCTGTGTGTTCTAAGTATGGTGATGGCGGTGATTGAAGGCAAATCGTTAGTTGTTAGTTGATGTTGTGAGTTGTTGTTGGATGTTTTCGGAGGGGGTAACAAGTCACACAGAGCACGTCGACGGTTAATAGGAGTGTCTAGTGATCAGGTAAACGAGTGCCTCTGGGCAACGCCTTAAAACCAAGTTGAATCACGCCGCCACTGCCTGCTGCTGTTGCTTGCGCAGCAGCACGGCACGTACCGAGTCGCCGGGCTGCAGTTGCAGGCGTTTGGCCGTGAGGCGGTCGACGATCAGGCTGTTGCCCACCCGTCTGGCCTGGGCGGCGGTGATGCGGCAGTTTTCCAGGCGACGATTGTGGATCAGCCACACCGGTGCCTGTTCGTCTGGCGTACCAATGGCCAATAACAGTGGCTGGCTGTCACGTACAGTGCGGATTTTCGCGATAGGGGCCTCGATCACCGGGCCGGCATCAAAGATGTCGATGTAGCCCTGATGGGCAAACCCTTCGGCGCAGAGGATCTTCAGCGCCGGTTCGGTATTGGGGTGCGCCTTGCCGATAACGGCCTGGGCCTGTTCGGTGAGCAGGCAGGTGTAGAGCGGTTGGCGGGGCATCAGTTCGGCGATGAACGATTTGCTGCCCAGCCCCGACAGGTGATCGGCGTGACTGAAATCCATCTTGAAGAAGTGCCGGCCCAGGCTGTCCCAGAACGGGGAACAGCCATGTTCATCAGCGCTGCCACGCAGCTCGGCGATGAGCTTGTCACCGAACAGGTGCGGGAACTCGGCAACGAACAGTAAACGCGCCAGCGACAGCAACCGGCCGTTACTGCCATGGCGTTGATCGTGCCGCAGGAAGAGCGAGCAGATTTCCGATTGGCCGGTCATTTCGTTGTTCAGGAACAGCGTTGGAATCTGCCGCTGGATGCCCAGGTCCGGCGACGAACTGACTGTCAGCCCGACCCGATAGTTGTACCAGGGCTCACGCAGGCCGACGGCGCCAGCCAAGGCACTGATACCGACCACTTGCTGATCGTCGTCTTCAAGGACGAACAAATAATCGGCATCCGCACGCTCGACCTGTTCGGCGAAGGTGCGCTGCGCCCAGCGGACCCGGTGCGCCAGGCGTTCTTCATTGGCCGGCAGGGTGGTAAAACCGGGGCCGGCCTGTTGCACCAGATCCATCAAGGCGGGCAGGTCGGTGACGCGAACCGGGCGGACGATCATGATGCAGCTCCTTCTTCGCGCCTGCTCGAGCGCTGTCGTTGGGCACGGGGCCGAGTGAGGCTCACAGGGCGATCAGCCGAATCGGGCTGCCCTCGGTCACGTTCAGGGCGGCGCACATCGGCGCGCTCAATTGCACCGGTTGTCCGACCTGGACATCCAGTTCGGCGACGATGGCCCGATAGTCCTTCAGCGAATCGTTGCTCACTAGGTAACTGCCGCGCGCATCAACATGCGAACCGGTTTGCACCGTGCCGGTCTGGCTCTGGGCGATGGAAAGGATGTTCGAGGTGCGCGCATACAAGGTCGGGCCACCGTCGAAAAGGTCGATGTAGCTGTTGGTTTCAAAGCCTTCGCGTTCGAGGATATCGAAGGCTTCCTGGCCATCGGGGTGGATGCGGCCAATGCACGCCTGCGCCGCTTGCGGCAGCATCGGCACGTAGATCGGGTATTGCGGCATCAGCTCGGCGAGAAAGGTCCGGCTCTCCAGACCGCAAAGCCGTTCGGCCTCGGCATAAGGCAGGTCAAAGAAATGCTTGCCCACCGCATCCCAGAACGGCGACTGCCCTTCATCGGTGCTGAAGCCGACGATCTCGGTGATCACCGTGTCGGCAAAGCGCCGCGCATGGGCGGCGATGAACAGCAACCGGGCCCGCGACAGCAACTGCGAAAAGTCTGTTCGCACCAGCGCGGCGTCGATATGAAAGCCGCGCAGCAAGGTGTGGCCGTTGAGGTCGTGACACAACGACAGCGCCGGCACGCCATGCTCGATGTTCAATTCCCGGGACGCGCTGGTGAAATGGCGATTGCGCAGGCTGTAGAACGGCTCGCTGAAACCGGCGGTGGCCAGGATTTCCGAGCAGCCCACCAGCCGTTGGGCCTGCAGATCCTCAAGCACGAAGAAATAGTTCTCCGGGCCATGCGCCGCAACGTCTTTGTCGAATGAGGCGCAGGAATCGAGAATCCTCATGCGCAGGCGTTCGGTGTCGTCCGGCAAGGACGTGACGCCGACCAGGCTGTCGCGCGCCAGTTGCTGCAACTGGGGCAGGTCGGTTAGTTCGACTGGGCGTAAGACCAGCATGGACGCACTCCTGTATCAAAGGGTTCGACGGTTGGCACCGAACCTGACTATCACTGTCAATTTCCACGCGTTAAAGCGGCGGTCGCCTGAATTGTTGTCAGACGCCGCCCTTTTTCTTGTCAGCCGTTGCTCGGATCAGGCAACGCTGTGTTGACGCCGAGCTTGTTCAGGAAAAACAGGTACACCAGACCCAAGGCAATCCAGATCAAACCGAGCTTTTGCGCATCGACGCCCATGTTGTACATGATGGCCGCGACGATGATGAATCCAACGACCGGGCAGATCAGGTGGCGAATCACCTGACCGGACTTTTGCCGACGCCAGTAATAATTGATGACGGTCAGGTGCAGCAACATGAACCCGCTCAGCGCGCCAAAGTTCACCAGCGAGGTGAGGGTGTCCACGGCGTTGATGAACAGGTAGCAGATCACCAGCGACAGCAGCGCCACCAGATAGATGCTCAAGTAAGGGGTGTTGTGTTCAGGATGGACCCTGGCCAGTATTTTCGGCAGTTTGCCGTCCCGGGCCATACCGAACAGCAGGCGCGAAACCGCCGCTTGCGAAGTGATTGCCACTGCCACACCCCAGGCCAGGGCCGTGGCCATGCCGGTCAGGGTCGCCAGCCAACTGCCGGCAGCCAGTTCGGCGATTTCATAGAACGCGGTGTCCGCCGAGGTGAAGCCCATGCCGGCGGCCAGGTCCGTGGCGATCCAGGTCTGCGCGATAAAGATCACACCCATCACGAACAGAGTGATCAATGCAGCCTTGCCGACGCTGCGGCCCGGGTCAGTCTTGATTTCTTCGGCGAGGGTGGAGATCGCATCGAATCCGAGGAACGACAGCACCGCAATCGACACGGCTTGCATCAGCAGGGCGAAGTTGAATGTTTCCGGGTTGTACACCGGCGCCAGGGTCAACTGGCCGTGGCCGCCGCCGTTGTGCAGGGCGTTCCAGGCGTAGAACAGGAAAATCCCCAGCACCACGAGTTGCGCGAGCAGAAAGAGGATGTTCAGGCGGGCGGTGAAGGTGATGCCACGCAGGTTGACGAACGTCGCACTGACCAGAAAGGCCAGGATGAAGCCGACTTTGGGAATGTCCGGGTAAAGATGATTCAGCGCCATGGCCGCGTAAACGTAGAGCAGCGGCGGAATCAGCAGGTAATCGAGCAGCATCAGCCAGCCAGCGATAAACCCGACATGCGGGTTGAGGCCGCGTTGCGCGTAGGAATACACCGAGCCGGCAATCGGAAAGGCCCGCGCCATGCTGCCGTAACTCAACGCCGTGAACAGCATCGCCAACATGCCGATGAGGTAGGCCAGCGGCACCATCCCCGGCGCTTCGGCGTTAACGTAGCCATATACGCCAAAGGGCGCGATGGGGATCATGAAGATCATCCCGTACACCACCAGGTCGGTCAGCGTCAGGCTACGTTTCAACTCTTGCTTGTAGCCGAATTCTTCTATTTCCATAAGACCCTTCTCCTTGGGATGGACGCAGCTACACGCTGCGGGTTTGACGCGATTCCTTTACAACAACGGCCGCAGGAAATCGGTCCAGCGATCGATGGCTTCAGGTGTGCGTAGCAGGTCGTTGCGCACCTCGATCAACACCGCCTCCAGTCCTCTTGCGTCGCCGTGGACCGGCACGGTCATGTCGCCCAGTGGGTTGATTTTGTACGGCTCATTACCCGCCACCTTCAAGGGATGTTGGCTCAGTCCGTCAAGCAATCGTTGGGCATAGCCCTTGGCTTCGCCAAACAGCACGCCAGCTTCCAGTGTGCGCGGCTGGCCGTGGTAAACCGGGGTAAAGCTGTGAATACCCACCACCCGAACCGGCCGGCCTTGGGCCAGACGCTGGTCGATCAGCGTTTGCAGCTGGTCATGAAAGGGTTTGAACAGGCATTCGCGGCGATATTTGCGGGTGGCTTCATCGAGATCTTGATTGCCCGGTATGTGATAAATCTCGCTTTTGGCAGGGATGCTGTCCGGGGCACCGAGTGGGCGGTTCAGGTCGATCAGCAGTCGCGAGTAATTGGCGGCCAGCAAAGTGGCGCCCAGCGCTTCGGACAAACGCTCGGCCAGTGCCAGGGCGCCAATGTCCCAAGCGATATGTTCGCGCGCCGCTTCATGACTCAGGCCAAGGTCCGTTAACCCGGCCGGGATGAAACGGCTGGCGTGTTCGCACACCAGCAACAGCGGGTGCTCGGAAGCTTCCCGATGCAGGGTGTAGGCGGGCTCGGTAAAAAGACCGAGTTCAGCGGATTCAGTAGAGGCGCGCATAGTGCTCACAGCATTCGGCGGGCGACAGCTGTTCCGTCAGCGTCAGCTCCTGGGTTTTAAGGGCAAACCAAGTGTCCAGTAAAACGCTCGGCAGGTTTTCGATCAGTGCCTCGCTGTTGCGCAGGCAGTCCAGTGCCTGGGCAAGCGAAGCGGGCAGGGCGACGATGCCGCGAGCGTGGCGTTGTTCTTCGTTCAGGGAATCGGGCACTTCGTCGGTGATCGCGTTCAGGGCCAGGCGCTGCTCGATGCCCAGGCGGCCCGCGATCAGTAGCGCGGCCATCGCCAGGTGCGGCGAAGCCGTGGCGTCCATTGCACGAAATTCCAGGTTGAATTGCGCCGCCAGCGATTTGCCACCGAGGCTGACGGTCGGGCAAATCCGCAGCGCCGCTTCACGGTTCTGCTGGCCGAGGCACGCGTACGACGCGCTCCAGTGATGCGGCTGCAAACGCTGGTAAGACACCGGCGTCGGCGCGGTGAAGGCGCAAAGTGCCGGCAAATAATGCACGACGCCGGCGGCCCAGTGCTGGCCGAGGGTCGACAGGCCGTTGGTGGTGCCGGCGTCGTACATCAGCGGTTGGCCGTCCAGGTCCAGCAGGCTGACATGCAGGTGTACGCCGTTGCACACCGCCTGCTCGGATGTCTTGGGGGCGAAGCTCACCTCCAGGCCCATCTGCCGGGCGATGTCGCGGGTGATTTCACGCACGTTCACCGCGCGGTCGGCGGCGGCCACGCCAAGGGTCGGACGGCAGGTGATTTCGTATTGATGCTTGCCGTATTCGGGCAAGAACATTTCCGGTTCGACGCCGCCTGCACGCAAGGCACTGAGCAGCCAGCCACCGAATTCGGCGCCCTGACGCTGGGCCTCAAGGGAAAATGCCAAGTGTTCAGCCGCGCCAGTGTCCAGGTTGAATTCATGTTCGAACGCAGCGTTGACCTGCACGCCCAGCTCGGCGCGATAACGCTCCACTTCATTGCGCAATAAGGTCCGTGGGCAGGCACCCCACGGACGCCCATCGGTTTCGCGAATGTCGCCGTGGATGAAATCCAGCGCCGGGGCCCTGGCATCCGGGCCATTGTTGACCGTCACGCGGCTGCTCAAATCGGGAATCAGCCGCAAATCGCCATAAGCGCCCCATGGGTTGGTGGCGGCAATGATGTCTTGCGGGGTCAGGGCACTGTTGGCCGGCACCCAGCCGCAGCCCGCCACCCGGTAGTGTTCAAGCTCGTCGGTGGGAAACGAGCGACCGCGTGTCACGCCGATCAGGTCGGTGGTGACAATGGTGGTCATGGGCAGCGGCGACAGGCGTTCGCTCATGGTCGCAGCTCCTGCAACCGGCCGAGCACGGTCTGGGTGTCGGTGATCCAGCAGTAACCCTTGATGGCGTTCAGGCAGGCTTGATGACGTTGTGGTGTGTAGGTCGCGCAGGCGTCTTCCACCAGCGTTACCAGGTAGCCACGGTCCGCGGCGTCACGCACGGCCATGTCCACGCATTGGTCGGTGACGATGCCGGCGATGATCAGGTGCCGGGTTTCGAGATTGCGCAGCACGTAGTCGATGTTGGTGGAGTTGAAGACCCCGGAAGAGGTCTTGGGCAGGACGATTTCGTTCTCGGTCGGTGTCAGGTCGTCAATGATGCGGGCTTGCTCACTGCCCTTGGGCAAGTGCATGTCGGAGAGTTTGTGGTCGAGCGAGCGATCGCGGCCATCGGCGGTCAGGCTCTCGATGATCGTGTGCAGCACGTTTTGCCGTGCGCAACGAAAGGCGCTGAGCAGCCGGCGTTGATTGGGCACCACCTGCATGTGCGTGCGCGTCAGGAAATATTCGGCGTCCGGCCCGTTGAGGTGCGGGTCGAACTGCGGCTCGAGCCAGGCCCGCTGCATGTCCACCAGCAACAGTGCGGTGTGGTCGGCAGTGAACGGCAAGTCCCTGGGTGAATGGTGGGGGAGCGTAAACATCCTTATTTTTCCTCCAGCAAGTGGGTGTCGAATTCGGTGCGCAGCGTGTCGATGCCTTCCAGGCGATCGGCCAGGTCCAGACTGCGCAAGGTCAGGCAGGCGATCAGCGCCTCGACCTGAGCCAGCGCCGGGACGAAGGTGTCAAACGCTGACACCGACTCCACTGGCGCACTGATGATCAGGTCCGCCATCTCGCGCAGGGGTGAAGCATAGATGTCGGTGAACAGCACCACTCGCGCATAGCGATTCTTGGCGGCACTCGCCACCCGCAGCGCTTGAGACTGGTAGCGGCGATAGTCGAATATCAGGACCACGTCCTGGCGCTGCACGTCGAACAGTCGGTCCGGCAATTGCGCGTTGTCCTCCAGGGCGAAACAGCCGGGTCGCAGCAGGCGCAAATGGTTAAGCAGGTATTGGGCGAGGAAACTGCTGAAGCGCCCGCCGAAGCAGTGCACCTGATGGCGGGTGTCGAGCAGCCACTCCAGCAGAATCCGCACATCTTCGGGCTGGGTCAGCGCATGGGTTTCTACCAGCGCCCGATGGCTGTCCGCCAGATACTGGCTCCAGACGTCGCCTTTTTGCAGATGAGAGCGAGGCTGTAACTGCGCACTGGGAGACCGCAAGCGATGGTCCATGTCGCTGAGCAATGCCTCTTGGAAATCGGCATAACCGCTGAACCCGAGTTTTTTGACCAGCCGCACGATGGTCGGATCGCTGACACCGGCATGTTCGGCCAGGCGCGACATCGGCCCCAGCCCATTGCGCGGGTACTGGTCCAGCAAGGCACGGATGACTTTGCGTTCCGATGGCGTCAGTTCCAGGCCAGGATCGGTGATCAGGTCTCTAAGGGAGGGCATCCGGGCTCCTTGCTGGATGAGGTGTCGGTTTCGTTTCATAAATTGCTAAAACAGTATTTATGTAGCACTCGCTACATGTCTAGTGAATTTTCCCGTGGTTTTTTAACGCCCCGAAATGGGGCGAAAACCGCGTCCGCCGTGGGCTACACGGATGACGACTGGGTGTGTAGTCCATCGCCCATTAAGTTGTCAGAGATTGCCGAATTCCATCTTTTAGCTCGGGCGGCGAGTGCGTGGTACCGGATGAAACGAAACGCCCTGGATCGCACGTCTTGCGGCACAATTGAACAAATATCCACGGCGTCGAGCCGTACTTCGTTACACCGACAGGGTGATTATCCGTGCAGGCGACCCGTTTGACCCTGATGTGCCACGCTCGAACCGTCGCACAAAAATTAGCGATCTTTCCTACGAACGAACCCCTGGAAATGGAGTGGGTATTGGCGAGGGGAACGCGCTGTCGCTCCTTCAAGGGAACGCCGCGATTGCTCTGTGCACCAGAGTTGCGGACGCAGCAGACGGCCGAGCTGTTTGGCGACAACGTTGAAATTGTCCCGGCGCTGAGGGATTGCGACTTCGGACGCTGGAAAGGTGTTCGGATCGACGATCTGCAAAAATCCGAACCCGAGGCACTTCAGGCCTGGCTCGATGAGCCGGCCTCGGCGCCGCATGGCGGTGAGTCGGTGGCGCAACTCGGTGTGCGCGTGGCGCAGTGGCTCAAATCCCTGGAGGCCACACCGGGGCATGTCGTTGCCATCACCCATCCCTTTGTCATTCGCGCTGCATTGACGCATGTGCTGCAGGCGGCCTTCAACTTGATCGACGTTGAACCGTTGTCGACCGTCGAGTTGCGGTTCACCGGCCGCTGGCGGTTACGCTTGCTCGGCACCGATGCAGAAGGAACACTTTGATGAAAAAGCTGCTGGTCATCGGCATCGGCGCCGGCAATCCCGACTACATCACGATGCAGGCCGTGAAGGCGCTGAACCTGGTCGACGTGTTTTTCCTGATGGACAAGGGCCCGGCCAAGGACAAACTGATCGACCTGCGCCGTGAGATCTGCGAGCGCTACATCACTGGTCGCGACTACCGCTTCGTCGAAGCCCACAGCCCGGAGCGCGAGCGTGGGGCGGTGGACTACACGAGCAGCGTGGACGATCTGAACCTTGCCAAGCAAATGACCTTCGAGCGGCTGATCAATGAGCAACTGTCCGACGACCAATGCGCAGGTTTCCTGGTGTGGGGCGATCCGGCGTTGTACGACAGCACGATTCGGATATTGCAGGCGATTCTGGCTTCGGGCCGTTGCGTGTTCGAGTTTGAAGTGATCCCCGGCATCACCAGCGTTCAGGCATTGGCGGCGCAGCATAAAGTGCCGCTCAATCGCATTGGCCAATCGATTGAAATCACTACTGGCCGACGGCTTGCGGCAGGGCAGGTGAGCGATGCCGACAGCCTGGTGGTTATGCTCGATGCACAGGATGCCTACCATCAGGTGGCCGATCAGGAGACCGAGATTTACTGGGGGGCTTACTTGGGGACGCCGGATGAGATCTTGATCAGCGGCAAGCTCAAGGACGTGGCGGATGAGATTGAACGGGTGCGCAAGGCCGCGCGGCTGGCTAATGGCTGGATTATGGATACCTATCTGTTGCGTAAGCCTTAAAGGTATTGGTGTCTGGTCAGGCCCCATCGCGAGCAAGCTCGCTCCCACAGGTTTTGTGAACACCACAAATCAACTGTGGGAGCGAGCTTGCTCGCGATGAGACCCTTAAATACACCTCAAATTATTGCCTTGCCCCCCGCCCAAACCGCTCCCGATACACCGACGGCGGCACGCCCACCACCCCGCGAAACGCCACCCGAAAACTCTCCACCGACCGATACCCGCACTGCCCGGCAATCTGATCGGTGTTCTGCCCGGTGCTTTCCAGCAACTCCCGCGCCCGCGCGAGCCGCTCATGCTGCAGCCATGCCTTGGGCGGCATGCCCGTGGCTTCAGTAAACCTTCGTAGAAAGGTACGTTCACTCATGGCCGCCTCGCTGGCCAGTTCGCGAACTTCCAGCGGTTCGTGCAAGCGCTCGCGCGCCCATTGCATGACGCGTGACAAATCGCTGCGCGGCGTCGGGCTGACCGGTGTGGGAATGAACTGCGCCTGACCGCCGGTACGCTGCGGCGACATCACCAGTCGCCGCGCCACCGAGTTCGCCACCTGCGTGCCGAAATCCCGTGCCACCAGGTGCAGGCACGCATCGATCCCCGCCGCGCTGCCGGCCGAGGTGATCAACTGACCGGAATCAACGTAGAGCACGTCCGGGTCCACCAGTATGTTGGGAAAGCGCTCGGCCAGCTCCGTGGTGTAACGCCAATGCGTGGTGGCGCTGTGGCCGTCGAGCAAACCGGTCGCCGCCAGCACAAACACGCCAGAGCAGATCGACAGCAATCGCGCCCCGCGTGCGTGGGCCTGGCGCAGGGCGGTGAGCAGGTGTTCGGGCACTGGCGCAGTGCGGTCGCGCCAACCGGGAATGATGATTGTGCGGGCGTTTTCGAGCAGTTCCATGCCGCCATCGGCCAGCACCTGAATGCCGCCCAGTGCGCGCATCGGGCCCTGATCCACAGCGACGATACGCTGCTCATACCAAGGGAAATCAAACTCCGGCCGCGCCAGGCCAAAGATCTCCACGGCGATGCCGAATTCGAACGTACAGAGGCCGTCGTAGGCCAGAATCGCGACCAATCCAGGGGCAGGCTGCATTTGGCGGAAAATTCCCGGTGAGTGTCTTGTGCGCCACTGTAGCGGCAAGTGTCGGGCGGATAAAGTCCTCTCACACCCACTGAGACTTTGGAGTACAGCCCATGACCAGCCTGGTCCGCGAGATTCCCGCCGCCCCGTCGGCGATTGCCCTGATGCATTTCAGCAACCGCCTGACCTTTGAAACCGATTGTTCCGACGTCTTTGCGAGCCAGCAGGCCGGTGAGGTGGATTTTGTCCTGGTGGACGTGCGCGGACCGCTGGCGTTCGAGCGTGGGCATGTGCCGGGCGCGATCAACATTGCGGGGCGATTGCTGACCGCCGAGCGCTTGGCGGATTACCCGAAATCCACCTTGTTTGTGGTCTATTGCGCCGGGCCACACTGTAACGGTGTCCACAAGGCCGCGGTGAAACTGGCGGCGTTGGGTTACCCGGTCAAGGAGATGATCGGCGGTGTGACCGGGTGGCTGGATGAAGGGTTGGCGTTGAGCGTTGCGGTGCAACGCCCGGCCACAGAAGCCGTGAAGTGTGAGTGCTGATCAACCGTGACGAGTCGCTGACGAGGCCGCCCACCACCCATCCAGCGTCGCCTGCAACCAATCGAACACGGCTGCATGAGCGGCGCTGTCCCTTGATTCCCGAGGCAACGGCGATTCATCGCCAAAATGCGCATTGAGCGTCGCCACCGACTCGGCATTCCACTCAGGGTGAAACTGCAACCCCACCCGGGTCGGCCCCACGCGATACATCTGCTGCGCGCATTGATCGCTGCTGGCCAGCAATTGCGCCTCGGGCGGCAGGTCGATCGCATCTTCGTGCCACTCCAGTACCTTCAGCAACTGGCCATTGATGAACCTCACCGACGTCCAGCCAGTCTCGCTGCGGTCCATGCGCCGCACATTCCCGCCCAGACTCAGTGCCAGTAACTGCGCCCCCAGGCAAATCGCGAACACTGCCGCGCCCTGATCCAGGCTCGCCATCAGCCACTGGCGCTCGGCCTCCAGCCACGCAGGCCCGGCGTTGGATTCATAAGGCCCGCCCAACACAATCGCTGGCGCCGCACTCGCCGGCGGCAGTTGTCCGAGATCGGCGCGGAATACCTTGAGCAGGATGTCGCGTGAATTGGCCCAGTCGGTAATGGCACCGGGGCCTTCGGCGGGGTGGTGCTGGATCAGATTCAAGGTGGGCATCAGCGCTCTCTGTCGGTTTTGTGTGTGGCTTTTGTCTGAAACAAGGGTTTGTCCTACAGTCTTTGCACCGCCTTGCCGCAGGCTTCAAGTGACATGAATTCAGGTGCTGTTTTTCTGTAAGTATTTGTCGCTTAAACACAATTTGCTCGCATGAAGCCACTCTAGACTGCCGGCCACTTCGGTTTTCACCGACCGAAAGATGCTAATCGAACGCTGCCAATAAAAGCCTCCGCACACAGGAGTAATAAATGAAGAAGCTAGTGATGTTCGGTGCCCTGGCACTGTCGATGTTGTCCCTGACCGCTGTGGCCGAAGACGCCAAGCCGATCCGCATCGGTATCGAAGCCGGCTACCCGCCATTCTCGATGAAAACCCCTGACGGCAAACTCACCGGTTTCGACGTGGATATCGGCGACGCGCTGTGTGAGCAGATGAAAGTGAAGTGCACCTGGGTCGAGCAAGAATTCGACGGCCTGATCCCTGCACTGAAAGTGAAGAAAATCGACGCGATCCTGTCGTCCATGACCATCACTGACGACCGCAAGAAGAACGTCGATTTCACCATCAAGTACTACCACACCCCGGCGCGCTTCGTGATGAAGGCCGGCACCGACATCAAAGACCCGCTGACCGAGCTCAAAGGCAAGAAAGTCGGCGTGCTGCGTGCCAGTACCCACGACCGTTTCGCCACCGAAGTGCTGGTGCCGGCCGGCATCGAGCTGGTGCGTTATGGCTCGCAGCAGGAAGCCAACCTGGACATGGTCTCTGGCCGCGTTGACGCGCTGCTGGCCGACTCGGTCAACCTGGACGACGGTTTCCTGAAAACCGACGCTGGTAAAGGCTTCGCGTTCGTTGGCCCGACCTACGAAGACGCCAAGTACTTCGGCGGTGGCGCCGGTATTGCGGTGCGCAAAGGCGATAAAGAGCTGGCGGACAAATTCAACACCGCCATCACCGAAATCCGCGCCAACGGCAAGTACAAGCAAGTGCAGGACAAGTACTTCGCGTTTGACGTTTACGGCGAGTAATCACGCCGTTCGAAAAAGTGGCAACCGTTGACGCGGTTGCCATTTTTTTATGCGCTCGTTATTGAAATAAGATCCCTGTGGGAGTGAGCCTGCTCGCGATAGCGGAGTATCAGTCAAGCATTCATTGTCTGATACTCCGCTATCGCGAGCAGGTCGAATCGTCGCACCGTCACTCCCACAGGTGATTTTCGTCGCTCAGGCTATTCAGGAGTTCCCCATGCAACGCATCGACCATTCATTGCCCTGGAGCCACCTGGGCACCGAGCGCACCCTCAGCGTGTTTCGTTACGGCGCGGGCGCTCGCAAGGTCTACATCCAGGCCAGCCTGCACGCCGATGAACTGCCGGGCATGCGTACCGCATGGGAGCTGAAAAAGCGCCTGACCGAACTCGAAGCTCAGGGCCAGTTACAAGGCGTGATCGAACTGGTGCCGGTGGCCAATCCGATTGGCCTCGATCAGCATCTGCAAGGCAGCCACCTGGGCCGCTTCGAACTGGGCAGCGGCAAGAACTTCAACCGCTCCTTCGTGGAACTCAGCGGCCCGGTGGCGGCGTTGATCGGCGATCAGTTGGGGCACGATGCACAAGCCAACATTGCGTTGATTCGCCAAGCCATGGGTCAGGTCCTTGACGGCTTGCCAGCACCGGCCTCGCAACTGGAAGCCATGCACCGTTTGCTGCTGCGTCACGCGTGCGATGCCGACATCACCCTGGATCTGCATTGCGATTTCGATGCGGCGATTCACCTCTATGCCTTGCCGCAACACTGGCCTCAGTGGCAGTCCCTGGCGGCGCGTCTGAAGGCCGGCGTGGCGTTGCTCTGTGAAGATTCCGGCGGCAGTTCATTCGATGAGTCCTGTTCTTCGCCGTGGTTGCGCCTGGCGCGGAGCTTTCCCGAGGCGAACATTCCACCGGCCAACCTGGCGACCACGCTGGAACTGGGCAGTATGGGCGACACCCGGGTCGATCAGGCCCAGGCCAATTGCGAGGCGATTCTCGGCTTCCTCGCCGAGCAGGGTTTCATCCAGGGCAGCTGGCCAGCGGCGCCGAGCGAATGCTGTGAGGGCATGCCGTTCGAGGGCACTGAGTACCTGTTCGCGCCGCATCACGGGGTGGTGAGTTTTCTGCGTGATTCGGGTGAATGGGTAGAGCAGGGCGATGCGCTGTTTGAAGTGGTCGATCCGCTGAATGATCGCGTGACCACCGTGCACGCCGGCACCAGCGGCGTGTTGTTCGCCATTGATCGTGGACGGTATACGCAGCCGGGGACGTGGCAGGCGAAAGTGGCGGGGCGGGAGCCGATTCGGGTTGGCAAGTTGATTAACGACTGATTCCGCAATCGTTGGCGGCTCATAAGGCGCCATCGCGAGCAAGCTCGCTCCCACAGGGGAATGCATTTCAAATGTGGGAGCGAGCTTGCTCGCGATGGGGCCATCCGCAACACCGGATGTCCCCCAGCAGCCTTCACGGTGTTAGGCTCTGCCCCGAATCCTGCGCGCTGTGAAGGAAGGTTTATGTTGAAGATTCTCGCTCTGTTGACGCTGCTGGCATCCGCCACCGTCCAGGCTCAAACCCCGCTGCTCACCGATCTGCCGCTCAAGTACCTGGAGCAGGCCAACCCCGAATCCCGCCATCAGCCCCTGGTGATTTTTCTCCACGGTTACGGCAGTAACGAGCAAGACCTGTTCGGCATCAAGGATGAGTTGCCAGCGCAGTACAATTTTCTGTCGATTCAGGCGCCAGTGAGGCTGGATGAGGACAGTTATCAGTGGTTTCGCAAGAAAGGCGAAGGCGCCTACAACGGTGAAACCGATGACTTGAAGAGCAGCGCCAAGGTGCTGCTGGATTTCATCGCCCAGGCGGCGAAGAAATATCAGACCGAACCGGACAAGGTGTTCCTCGTCGGTTTCAGTCAGGGGGCGATAATGTCCTACGAGTTGGCGTTGCGTCATCCCGAGGCCGTGGGCGGGATTGCCGCGCTGAGCGGGCGGATTCTGCCGGTGCTCAAATCCGAGCTCAAACCGGATGAAAAACGCCAGAAGCTGGCGATTTTCATTGGTCATGGCACCGCGGACAAACGCCTGCCCTACAAAGACGGCACCGACGCCGACAGCTTTTTACAGCGCTTGTCACTCAAGCCTGAGTTCCACGGCTACGAAGGTCTCGGCCACAACATCAATGAGGCCGAGCTAGAGGATTTGCGCGCCTGGTTACAGCGCCTCAACCCCTGACCTTACTTGCCGGAGACGATCTGCTTGACCAGCGTTTCGTGGCCGGCATTGTCGCTCAGACGGGAAATCACCTGAACGATCGCCATGCGGGTGTTGGACGCCGCCATCACCGTGGTGTCGAGGGTCTTGCCGCCGCCCTGGGTGGCGGAGCTGTCGATCTGCCGCAGACCCAGCCCGGTGCCTTTCTGGGTCAGGCTTTTTTCGCTGAGCTTGGTGAAGTCCGGCAGCGCACGGGCTTGCTCGGTGGCGAAGTCGGACGCGGCGGAGTCGAGAAACTGACTGTCATTGTCTTTGACATTGGCGCCGCCAGGGATGGTGTTTTCAGCGGCGATCACCACGGTTTTCGTGGCCTGGTTGGTGTACATGGTGCCGGTGGCCCCAGCGGTCCCGGCGGCTGCGTCGCCAGCGGGCAGAGGGTTGGCGATGAAACCCTTGGGCAGGCTGAACTTGAACTTGCCGCCGAGCATCGAGACCTCTTGGGCAGGCGCTTTGTCGCTGGCGGTGGCCTTGGCGGCATGGGCATTCAACGCCCCAAGGCTGGCGGCCGCCGTCAACAACAGGACAACGGCTTTTTTACTCAACAATGACATTCGAAAACTCCAGGGATGGTCGCGCTTTGCGGGCGATCATCCCATGGAGGCTGTTATCCATTCCACTCCTTGCGGTCAGGTGCAGGCTGGACAGGTGGATTACGCCTGATTCTGCGGGAACAGGTTGCGGCGGGTTTCTTCATCGAACTCGGCCTTGAGCACCAGTTTCTCTTTCAGGCCCTGGGCACGTTGGGCCGCCGGACGGGCGCTGATCTCATCGAACAGGCGCTTGATGTTCGGGTACGCCGCCAGGCCGTTTTCGCCAAGGATGTACGGCGCGTAGTTGGCCCAGCCCCACAATGCCATGTCGGCGATGCTGTAGGTGTCGCCGGCCAGGTACTGATGATCGGCCAGGCGCTGGTCGAGCACGCGGTAGTGACGTTCGACTTCCTTGAGGTAGCGGTTTTTCGCGTAAGGCAGATCTTCCGGAGCGTGGTGCAGGAAATGCACTGCTTGACCCGAGAAGGGCGACAGACCGGTCGCGATGAACATTAGCCACGACAGCAGTTCCGCTTGCCCGGCGACGGAGGTTGGCAAGAAGCGCTGATGTTTCTGCGCCAGGTGCAGCAGGATGGCCTGGGAGTCGAAAACGGTGGCATCGCCGTCGACCAGGGCCGGCACCTTGGCGTTCGGATTGATCGCCAGGAAGGCAGGCAGGTGTTGTTCGCCCTTGAACGTGTCAACGCCGATCAACTCGTAAGGCGTTTGCAGTTCTTCGAGCAGCAGGGCAACTTTCATCGGGTTTGGCGAAGGGTGGAAAAAGAATTTCATGGTGCAGGCCTCAGTCAGTGGGTTGTGAACTGAGGCTGATCTTGGGCTAGACCCGTTCGATTGACGTGCAAGGTTTTTGCTTTACTCGTTCGGAATGATCGAACGTGTTGCGCTGACTTTTTCTGTTGATCGCGTCGTGGCGATCACCGCCCCGGCAATGATCAAGACCGCCGGAACGATCAGGATCGGTCCGGCCTGGCTGCGGCCTGCGGCGATCAGCAATAACGTCGAGATCAACGGCGCCAGGTAGGACAGCGCTCCCAGTGTCGCCAGGCTGCCGTGTTTGGTGGCGTGGTCCCAGGCAAGAAAGGCCATGCCCACCGGCCCGAGACCAAGCACAACAATGGCTGCCCATTGGTTGAAATCGGGGCGTACCGTGGTTTCGAACGCCAGGTGACAGATCAGGCCGCAGACCGCCGACAAACCGCAAATACCGCCGATGATGCTGCTTGGCACTTCGCTGAACCGTCGGTTGATCACCGAATACCCTGCCCAGATCAGTGCACAGCCAAACGCCGCGAGGTAACCAGCCACCGGCATCGCCGCACCCGTTACCGGGGTGTGTTGTTGCATGATGAACGCGGTGCCGGCCAGACCGAGCAGGGCGCCGAGCATTTGCCGTTTCTGCAGCTTCTCTCCGGCTGCGAACGCCGAGAGCAACACCAGCAACAGCGGCCACAGATAATTGATCAAGCTGGCTTCGGCGGCGGGTGCGGCTTTGAGCGCGAAAAAATACAGTCCGTGATACACGAAAATGCCCACGAATCCTGTTGCCCAAACGGCCCACGGTTGTCGCCAGCTACTGAATCCGGCGATGCCGCGTCGACCGAGGATCACCAGGCTCACGGCAAACGCTATGCCGAAACTCAGCGTCAGCAGTTCAAACGGTGGAATGCCTTCGGTGAGGGTGGTCAACAGCGCCAGGCAGGACCAGAGCGCTATTGCGATCACGCCAATGGTGGTGGCGGTTTGGGAACGGTGGGCGAGGGGCGTTGCGGGGCTCATGTCTGTTCCTTCAGCACGTAGCGGGCGACATCCTGGCCCTTTGGGTGTGAAGGAGCTTAGCGTTTGATCGCTGAACGTCCAGCCGCGACGGTCGAATTGACCGGTCGTGCGAGTAAACGTCGAGTGAAGCCCAGCATCCCCACCGACACCGCAACTCCCAGGGCAAAGGCATTCATGCCCATGGTTGGCAAGGCCAGCGCCAACACCAGGCAAAACGCCGCGAAGGAATACATGCCGGTGGCGGTTGCACGCAGCAAGGCGGCCGTGAATGCCGGGCCGCGAGTCTGCTGGGAAAACACCGCCATCACGCTGCCCAAGACCGGGAACACCGCGAGCAGACCGCTCCAGCCTTCGCCGACGGTGCGGGCCAGCAGCGTGACCGCCAGCGTCAGCAAGGCGCCGGCAATCATACGCAGCAACAGTTTGTCGGATTTGGGCGCAGGACCCGACACGATGGGCTGCACCTTTGGAAACAGGTACGGCGCCGCCAGCAGTGCAGTGCTGGCCGCGATGACCGAGAACAGCAGCGACGGCGGAACCTGCGAAAGCACCACCGCCACGCCGGCCCAGACCAGCAGTGAAATCGTCAATGCCCACGGCCATCGCCTCCGTTGAGCGACTTGGGCGTAGGTCACGCAGAAGGCAATCATGGCGAACATCGCCGATAACGCCGCCGTCGCGGACTGAGCGGCGAATGCCTCGCCTTGTTCAATGGCGAGGAAGAACAGAATCGGTCCCACCACCACCGGCAATCCTGACAGCCAACCGGCCACGCTGGGGCCCCAGCGCTTGCCCGCGAGGGAAATCAGCAAGAGAAATCCGGGAATCACCAGCAGTTTGAGCATCAGCACGCACGCGTCTCCGACCTGAGTGAGGCGGCAACGTTAGCATTGCGGGCGACAGATTGCTCTATCGATTGGCGTGTTTTGTATACAAAGTTGCTGGCCCTTGGGTGTGTCGGGCGAAACGTCTAAGCTGCTTGCCTCCCACTTGTTTCTGGATGTTTGTGTGAAATTCAGTTTGCCCAAAGTCGCCACCGCGCCGTTTTGCCCGCCGGAAGTGGCCGGCAGCGTTGCGGTTGACCCGAACGCGTCATTTTTCAAACGGGTCCTGCGGTTTGCCGGGCCGGGCTTGTTGGTGTCCATCGGCTACATGGACCCGGGCAATTGGGCCACGGCCATCGAGGCCGGCTCGCGATTTGGCTACAGCCTGTTGTTCGTGGTGCTGCTGGCGAGTCTGGCGGGGATGGTGGTGCAATGTTTGTGTTCGCGCCTGGGCATCGCCACCGGTCGTGATCTGGCGCAACTGTGCCGTGAACGCTACAGCACGCGCACGGCGCGGACTCAATGGCTGCTGGCGGAAATCTCGATCATCGCCACCGACCTGGCCGAAGTGCTCGGCTGCGCGCTGGCGTTCCATTTGCTGCTGGGCTGTTCGCTGACGTTCGGTATTGCGCTGACCGCGTTTGACACGCTGCTGGTGCTGGCCCTGCAGAACCGTGGTTTCCGTCGCCTGGAGGCGATCATGCTGGTGCTGGTAAGCACCATCGGCGTGTGTTTCTTCGTCGAATTGCTGCTGATCAAGCCGTATTGGCCGGACGTCGCCCGCGGCTTTACGCCCTCACTGTCGGCCATTGGCGACGCTGCGCCGCTGTACCTGGCCATCGGCATTCTCGGGGCCACGGTGATGCCGCATAACTTGTACCTGCACACCTCGATCGTGCAGACCCGAATGATCGGCAAGGACATGGCCAGCAAGCAGGACGCGGTTAATCTGGCGCGTATCGACACCATCGGTTCGCTGGCGTTGGCGCTGCTGGTGAATGCGGCGATTCTGATCCTGGCGGCGGCCGCGTTTCACCAGAGCGGGCACACCGATGTGGTGGACATCCAGGACGCCTATCACTTGCTCGATCCATTGGTGGGCGGGGCGCTGGCCAGCGTGTTGTTCGGCGTGGCGTTGCTGGCATCGGGGCAAAGTTCGACCTTTACCGGGACCATCGCCGGGCAGGTGATCATGGAGGGATTTCTGAACCTGCGGATTCCCTGCTATCAGCGCCGGCTGATTACCCGGGGGCTGGCATTGATCCCGGCGTTTATCGGCGTCTGGCTGATGGGCGATAACGCGATTGGCAAGCTGCTGGTGTTGAGTCAGGTGGTGTTGAGTCTGCAGTTGCCGTTTGCGCTGTACCCGCTGATACGCATGACCAACGACCACACGCTCATGGGGCCGTTTGTGAATCAATGGCCGACGCGGGTGTTGTCGTGGGGGTTGTTTGTGGTGATCAGCGGGGCGAACAGCTGGTTGATTCTGCAGTTTTTGGCGTGACCGGACGGGCCTGCTCGTGAAAATCGATGACGCGTTCTACCGCTGAAAGGCCTCCACCACAAAATCGATAAAGGCTCGGGTCTTGGCCGGCATCAGCGTACGGCTCGGGTAATACAACGAAATCGGTCCCGCATTCGCGTACCAATCGGGCAACAGGCGCAGCAGTTCGCCGCGCTCGATATTCGCGGCCACATCCGGCAACACCAGCAACGTCACCCCCAAACCGAGGATCGCCGCCTCACGCATGGCGGCCGGGTCATTGAGCACGATGTTTTCGCTCATGTTCGCCTGCGCCTCATTGCCCGCGCCGTCCTGCATGACCCATTGGCGAATCCGTCCCGTGCGGCTGCCGCGCATCACGATGCCGTCGAATCGGTGCAAGTGCTCCGGATTGTCGGGCAGCGCGCGCCCTGCCATATAGGCCGGGGAAGCCACTGCCACGATATCCGCCGCCGCCAGTGTTCGAGAGATGACCCCGGGCGTCAGCTCGAAACCGCCGCCGATGGCCGCGTCATAGCCCTCGGCAATCAGGTCCACCTGGCGGTTTTCGAAGTGCCATTCAGGGCGGATCAACGGGTAAAGCGCCAGGAACGCTGGCAGCAATGGCAACACATGCCCGATGCCAAAGGTCGGCGCGAGGCTGACCTTGAGCACCCCGGCCGGTTCGCTCCGGTCGCTGCTCACCGCGCTGATCGCCGTTTGCAGCGCCTGCAGATTGCCGCCGATGCTCGCCAGTAGACGTTCACCGGCTTCAGTCAACGACAGCTTGCGGGTCGAACGCTGGAATAGCCGCACACCGAGGTTGCGTTCGAGCATCGCCACGTTGCGGCTGACCGCAGCAGGCGTCAGTGCGAGCAAGCGTGCCGCCGCCGAAAAGCTCCCGGTTTCGGCGCTGCGCACGAAGGATTCAAGATTGGCGAGGGTTTCCATGGCTGCCACCTGATAGCAATACTTGAAAATGATTCAAGGCATTACCGACTAATCAAGCACTAATGGCAAGTGCAGTATTCATTCCAACGACAACCCCCTCGGAGTGAACAATCATGAGCACAATTGGAATCATCGGCGCCGGCGCCATCGGCTCGGCCTTTGCCCGGGCGCTTTCACGCAAAGGTATTGAAGTGGTCATCGCCAACAGCCGTGGACCTGAAACACTGGCTTCACTGGTGGCGGAACTCGGGCCAACGGCGCGCGCCGGCACCCGTGAAGAAGCGGCCGCGCAGCCGATGGTGCTGGTGGCGGTCAATTGGTCGAAGTTGCCGAGCGCGCTGGCCGGTCTGCCGGATTTTGCCGGGCGGATCGTCATCGATGCCAACAACTCAATCGAGGCGCCATCGTTCAAAGTGGTGGATTTGCAGGGACGCATGTCCAGTGAAGTGTTTGCCGAGTGGGTGCCCGGTGCACGCGTGGTCAAGGGGTTCAATCACCTGCAGGCGCGCTTTCTGGAAAGCGATCCGGCGGCAGAGGGCGGACGGCGGGTGCTGTTTGTTTCGGGCGATGATGCCCAGGCGAACGCTCAAGTGGCTGCGCTGATCGAGCAATTGGGCTTCTTCGGGATTGATCTTGGGGGGCTGAGTGTCGGGGCGAAACTGGCGCAGTTTCCGGGCGGCCCGTTGCCCACGCTCAATTTGGTGAAATTTGCCTGAAGGCCAGACAAAAAAAGAACCCGGTGCGACGTGAATCGCACCGGGTGTTTTGCCAGACTGCGGCGGCTATTCGTGGGTCCCCGCGCAGTCTGTTGAACGCTTTACGCCCGCTCGATCGCCAGGGCCACGCCCTGACCACCGCCGATGCACAGGGTGGCGAGGCCTTTCTTGGCGTCGCGCTTGATCATTTCATGCAGCAAGGTCACCAGCACCCGGCAACCTGATGCACCGATCGGGTGGCCCAAAGCGATGGCGCCGCCGTTGACGTTGACCTTGTTCAAGTCCCATTCCAGGTCCTTGGCCACGGCCAGCGATTGCGCGGCGAATGCTTCGTTGGCTTCGATCAGGTCCAGTTGGTCGATGGACCAGCCTGCCTTGCTCAGGCAGCGGCGAGTGGCCGATACCGGGCCGATGCCCATGATCGCCGGGTCGACGCCCGCGTTGGCGTAAGCCGCGATTTTCGCCAGCACCGGCAGGCCGAGTGCCTTGGCTTTTTCCGCGCTCATCAGGATCACGGCGGCAGCGCCGTCGTTCAGCGAAGAAGCGTTACCGGCGGTCACCGAACCGTCCTTCTTGAAGGCCGGTTTCAGTTTGCCCAGCGCTTCGGCCGTGGTGCCGGCGCGTGGTTGTTCATCGGTGGCGAAGGACAGCGGATCGCCCTTGCGCTGCGGGATCAGGATCGGCGTGATTTCATCAACAAAACGCCCGGCTTCGATGGCGGCCGTGGCTTTCTGCTGCGAGGCCGCGGCGAAGGCGTCCTGCTGCTCGCGCGTCAGGCTGTATTTCTCGGCCAGGTTCTCGGCGGTGATGCCCATGTGGTAATCGTTGAACGCATCCCACAGGCCGTCGCTGATCATGGTGTCGACGATTTGCGCGTGACCCATGCGCAGGCCGGTGCGCGCGCCAGGCATGACGTAGTTGGACAGGCTCATGTTTTCCTGGCCGCCGGCAATGATCACGTCAGCGTCGCCGCAGCGAATCGCCTGAGTGGCCAGGTGCAGCGCCTTGAGGCCCGAACCGCAGACCTTGTTCAGGGTCATGGCCGGTACGGTGAACGGCAGGCCGGCCTTGATCGCAGACTGGCGCGCAGGGTTTTGCCCGGCACCGGCGGTCAACACCTGGCCCATGATCACTTCATCGACTTGCGCCGGGTCGAGCCCGGTCTGCGCCAGCAACTGACGGATCACCGCAGCGCCCAGGTCAACGGCGGACACACCGGCCAGCGAACCCTGGAAACTGCCGATGGCGGTGCGGGTGGCGGCAACAATAACGACGTCTTGCATGGAATGATTCCTCACTGGGCAGCGAACTGCATTTCCGGAACGTGATCCGGCACGATCAGTTTACCGGCAGTCTTGGCGACGATCTCTTCAACGCTGACACCCGGTGCACGTTCCTTGAGAATGAACGCGCCGTCCTTGATTTCAAGGTAAGCCAGGTCAGTCAGCACACGTTTGATGCAGCCGGCGCCGGTCAGCGGCAGGCTGCATTTGGACAAGAGCTTGGACTCACCGTCTTTCGAAGCGTGGGTCATGATGACGATGATGTTGTCCGCGCCGGCCACCAGGTCCATGGCGCCGCCCATGCCCTTGACCAGCTTGCCGGGGATCATCCAGGAGGCGATGTTGCCTTCGACATCGACTTCAAAGGCGCCCAGCACGGTCAGGTCGACATGACCACCGCGAATCATCGCGAAGGATTCAGCCGAGGAAAAGATCGACGCGCCGATGCGCGCGGTCACGGTTTGTTTGCCGGCGTTGATCATGTCGGCATCGATGGTTTCTTCCGTCGGGAAGGGACCCATGCCGAGCAGGCCGTTTTCCGACTGCAGCATGACTTCCATGCCTTCGGGAATGTAGTTGGCGACCAGGGTCGGAATGCCGATGCCCAGGTTCACGTAGAAGCCGTCCTGCATTTCGCGGGCGACGCGTTGAGCCATTTGTTCGCGGGAAAGTGCCATTGTTGTTATTCCTTCATTCGGTCCGGGGGCAGGGGATCACTTACGCACGGTGCGCTGTTCGATGCGCTTCTCGAACGTGCCGCAAATGACCCGGTCGACGTAGATGCCAGGGGTGTGGATCTGCGCCGGGTCCAGCTCGCCGGGTTCGACGATTTCTTCGACTTCGACCACGGTGATCTTGCCGGCGGTGGCGGCCAGCGGGTTGAAGTTTTGGGCGGTGTGGCGGTAGATGACGTTGCCGAAATGGTCGGCTTTCCAGCCTTTGACGATGGCGAAGTCACCGGTGATGGATTCTTCCATCAGGTACTTGCGACCATGGAATTCGCGCACTTCCTTGCCTTCGGCGACTGGGGTGCCGACGCCGGTGGCGGTGAAGAACGCCGGGATGCCGGCACCGCCTGCGCGCATTTTTTCGGCGAGGGTGCCTTGCGGGGTCAGGACGACTTCGATTTCGCCTTTGAGCAGTTGGTCTTCGAACAGTTTGTTCTCGCCGACGTAGGAGGCCACCACTTTGCGGATCTGCCGGTCTTCCAGCAGCACGCCGAGGCCGAAACCGTCGACGCCGCAGTTGTTGGAAACCACGGTGAGGTCACGCGTGCCCTTGCGCTTGATCTCGGCGATCAGGTTTTCCGGAATGCCACACAGGCCGAAGCCGCCGGCGATCACGGTCATGCCGTCTTCAAGACCTGCCAGAGCTTCCTCGTAGGAACTCACGCGCTTGTCGAAACCTGCCATATGCACCTCTTTTATTCTTGATGGGCGGCTGGCTAGCCGTATGGGGTAGGAGTGTCTCGCCGAAGGATTTATTTGTTAAGTTGATTTTTAAGGTTGATTGATTCATAAAACTCAACAAATAACTGCCTTTCAACTTACAGCTTAGAGCTTGTAGCTTACAACTGGAGCGAAGCGACTATGACCGTCAAGCAGATCAGGGCGTTTTTGGCCGTGGCCCAGAGCCTGAGCTTTGCCGTGGCATGCGAGCGTTTGCACCTGTCGCAATCGGCGTTGAGCCTGACCATCAAGGCGCTGGAAGAAGGCCTGGGCGGGCGGCTGTTCACCCGCAACACGCGTAACGTGGCGTTGACCGCCGAAGGCGAATCCCTGGTGCCCCTGGCGCGCCGGTTGATCGCTGGCTGGGACAATGCCGAGGACGAACTGCGCCAGCGTTTCACCCTCCAGCGCGGTCGCGTCACGCTGGCGGCGATGCCGTCGTTTGCCGGGAACCTGCTGCCGCCGATCCTCAAGACCTTTCGCGCGCGGTACCCGAAGGTCAACGTCACGGTGAACGACGTGATCAACGAGCAGGTGCTGGAAATGGTGCGCGACCGGCAGGTGGAACTGGGGGTGGCGTTCGAGCCGACACAGAGTTCATCGCTGGCATTTACGCCGTTGTACATGGACCGGTTCGTGGCCGTCGTGCCGCAGGATTCGCCTTTTGCCGACTTGCAAGACATCGACTGGCAGACCTTGCTCAAGGAACCGTTCATCACCCTGCAACGACCGTCGACGGTGCGGGTGATGCTGGAGGAACACTTGCAGGCGCGGGGCATGAAGTTGCCGGTGGAGTTTGAAAGCCATCAGTTGGCGACCGTGGGGCGGATGGTGGCCAGCGGGTTGGGCGTGAGCGCGGTGCCGGCGTTGTGTGCCGGGCAGATGCGCGAACTGGGCGCACGCTGCATCACCTTGCGCGACCCGGTGGTGGAGCGGGCAATCGGAGTGCTGACCAAACCGGGGATCGAGCTGTCGGCGGCGGCGCAGGCGTTGTTCGATATCCTCAAAGAACAAAACCTGGGCGCGCGCCCGTAACTGATCGTTCCCACGCTCTGCGTGGGAATGCAGCCCGTGACGCTCCGCGTCACATCAAGAGCCGAACGCGGAGCGTCCGTTGAGGCATTCCCACGCGGAGCGTGGGAACGATCAGAGGTTGAATCAGGAGGATAGGTGCTGAGCCAGGAGCGGGAGCAACTGCTCACACGATCCTTCAATCTTCATATCCAGCAAATCATCCGCCCGGGTCTTGCCCAGATTGATCGCCATCAACGGCTTGCCCTGATCCGCCACCGCCCGGCACAACCGAAACGCCGAATACGCCATCAGCGATGACCCCACCACCAACAATCCCGCGGCCTGTTCAACCGCCGCCATTGCTTTGGCCGCTGTCGCTTGCGCGACGTTCTCGCCAAAAAACACCACGTCCGGCTTCATCCGCTCCCCGGCGCACTGCGGACAGTGCGGCACCTGAAACCGCGCCTCGAACGCCGCATCCAGCAGCGTGTCGCCGTCCGGCGCCTGCACCGCATCGACCCCGGCCAGATAGGGGTTTTGTGCCTCCATCAATTGTTGAATCGAATCCCGTCCGCTGCGTTGCCCGCAATCCAGGCACAGCACCCGGTGCAGGCTGCCATGCAACTCGATCACGTCATGGCTGCCGGCCTGGTCATGCAAGGTGTCGACGTTCTGGGTGATCAACCCGCTGATCTGCCGCGCGCTTTGCAAACTGGCTAATGCTTCGTGGGCCACGTTCGGCTGCGCCTGGCGCACGCGCGGCCAGCCAAGCATCGCCCGCGCCCAATAGCGTCGCCGCGATTCCGGGGCCGACAGGAACTCCTGATACATCATCGGTTGCCGGCCACGCCGCACGCCCTGGTTGTCGCGGTAATCCGGAATGCCTGACGGCGTGCTGATGCCGGCGCCGGTCAGGACCATAAACGGCTGTTCGGTCATCCATTGCTGGAGTCGGTCGAGTTGTTCGCGGATGGGGCGGTCGAGCATGTTCAACACTCCGGGGGCCTTGAGTGTTTGCAGGGTAGCATTTGCCGATCATCGCCCGGACAGGTTGCCTGCCCAGGCGATGATCGGCGCTTTATTTACGCGCCTCCAGAATCAGGTTGAAGGGCGTTTCCGTGGCTCGCCGGAAGTGCTTGAACCCCGCGTCGGTGAAGACCTTGCGCAACCGTGCCTCACCGGCCTGGGCGCCGAGCCCCAGACCGACTTCTTGCGACAGCGAGTTCGGTGTGCAAATGAACGTCGAGGCGGCGTAGAACAGCCGGCCCACCGGGTTGATGTTGTCGTCGAGCGTATCGTTGGCGAACGGTTCCACCAGCAGCACCGTGCCGTCCGGTTTCAGCGCGTCATAGGCGTGTTTGGCCGCGCCCACCGGGTCGCCCATGTCGTGCAGGCAATCGAAATAGCAGATCAGGTCATAGTCGTCGCCGGGAAAGCTTTTTGCCGTGCCCTGGAAGAACCGCGCACGTCCGCCCACGCCACCTTCTTCGGCGCGCTGGGTGGCAACGGTGACGGAGGGCGCGTGGTAGTCGAAACCGACGAACCGCGAGTCCGGGAACGCCTGGGCCATGATGACCGTGGAGGCGCCGTGTCCGCAGCCGATGTCAGCGACTTTGGCGCCGGCCTCCAGTTTGGCGACGACGCCTTCCAGGGCTGGCAGCCACTCGTCGACCAGGTGTGCTTTGTAGCCGGGACGGAAGAACCGTTCGGTGCCACTGAACATGCACGGATGGTGATCGCCCCAGGCCAGGGCGCCATTGCCGCGCATGGCGTTGACCAGTTTGTCCTTGTCATGGAAAAACGATGCGACCACCCCGACACCGCCCGCGATATAGACCGGCGAGTCCTCGATGGCCAGCGCCAGGGCTTGTTCTTCGGGCAGGCGGAACTGGCCGCCTTGGTGCTCCATGTAACCGGATGCGGCGTGGGCGCTGAGCCATTCGCGCAGCAGGCGGGTGTTGCAGCCGGTTTTGTCGGCAAGTGCTTCGGGGGTGATGGGCTGACTGTCGGCCATCGCGCGGTACAGGCCGAGTTCTTCGCCGAGGATGACGTTGGCGAGCATTGCCGCACCGCCCATGTCACCCACCAGTTTGCCCATGAAATCATTGAGTCTGGCCTCGTCCATCACATGTGCTCCTTCAACAGGATCACGGTCCAGAGGCAAGGCGGGTAGAAGCATTCACCACTGGGCGGTGGTCGTGGGATTGAACAGGGCGAACAAGCTCGTCCTGCGTGCAGTAAGTTTAGTTCGCGGGCCGCGCGCCGCCGCCCTGAGCGACGAAAACCCCATTCCCAGACCATCGCCGGGTCTGTACCAGAGTGTGTACAGCCCCGTCATTGATACATTCGACACGATGTTCTGCCGCACCGGAACACAGTCCCGATACACCGCTTCGGTTAACTGTGAGTCCGTTCCGGCCAGCCGTGAGATCGACAGCATGCAGACCCCCATCACCTCAGCGAAAGCGACCGTCGGGCTTGGCCTGCGTCGCGGTTTAATGAAGGATCTCCAGGCCGCCCGTGCCGACGATTTTGACTTTCTGGAAGTCGCGCCGGAGAACTGGATCGGTATCGGCGGCGCCCACGGGCATGCGCTGCGGGCCCTGGCCGAGCGCTTTCCGTTGTCCTGTCACGGCTTGTCCTTGTCCCTGGGCGGGCCGGCGCCGCTGGACGTCGGGTTTCTCCAGCAGGTGCGGGTGTTCCTCGATCACTACAACGTGCCGCTGTACAGCGAACACCTGAGTTATTGCAGCGACGACGGTCATCTCTACGACCTGTTGCCGTTGCCGCTCACCGAAGAAGCGGTGCACCACGTTGCCGCGCGGATTCGCCAGGCCCAGGACATCCTCGGTCGGCGCCTGGCGGTGGAAAACGTCTCCTATTACGCCGCGCCGCAGCAGGACATGGACGAGGTGACCTTCACCAACGCGGTGTTGCGCGAAGCCGATTGCGACCTGTTGCTCGACGTCAACAATGTGTACGTCAACTCGATCAATCATGGCTTCGATCCGCAGGCCTTTCTGGCCGGCATCGATTCGGGCCGAGTGGTGGCGATGCACGTGGCCGGGCACTTCGATGAGTCGGACACCTTGAAAATCGACACCCACGGCGCTTCGGTGAAACCGGCGGTCTGGTCGTTGCTGGCTGAGGCGTATGCCCGGTTTGGCGCGCAACCGACGTTGCTGGAGCGGGATTTCAATTTCCCGGTGTTCTCTGAACTGGTCGCCGAATTGCAGACCATTCGCCGCTTGCAAACCGAGGGGGTGAACCGTGGATAAGCCCAGTCTGCTTCAACAGCAAACGGCGATGGGGCTTTACCTGCGGGATCCCGATCACCACGCGCCGCCCAGCGAAATGAACGCCGTGCGGGCACAGGTTTACCGTGACCTGATTTTCGCCAACCTGTCGTCGCTGCTTAGCGGCACGTTTCCGGTGCTGATCAAGATACTGGGTGATGAACAGTGGCGCTCGCTGGTGCGGATCTTCCTGCGGGACTACCGCGCACGCACGCCGAAGTTTGGTGAAATCGCGCAAGAGTTCGTCGAGTTCCTGGCCTCTGGACCTCAGGCATTGGGTGAGGGCGTGTGGCCGCCGTTCATGGTCGAGCTGGCGCATTACGAGTGGGTCGAGATGGCGCTGCAGCAATCCGACGCCGAACCGTTGGCACCGAGCGATGTCGAGTTGATCCTTGAGCGACCGTTGCGGGTGTCGCCGCTGGCCTGGCCGTTGGCGTATGGCTGGCCGGTTCAATTGGTAGGGCCGGATTATCGGCCGGACGCGCAGCCGGCCCAGCCGACGTTGCTGCTGGTGCGTCGGGCAGAAGACTGGAGTGTGAAGTTTTCCGAACTGAGCCCGTTGGCATGGCGCTTGTTGCAGCGGATCGAGGAATTTCCCGAACTGGTTGGGCTGGCGCAGCTGGAAGGGCTGGCGGCGGAGGCGGGGGCTGCTGGATCACAGGCATTTATTGAGAGTGGCGCGGCGTTATTGCGTCAGATGCATGGGGAAGGGGTGGTGGGCGTGACTGTCTGAATGAACGCAATCCCCCCAAACACCACTTGACCCCTGTGGGAGCGAGCCTGCTCGCGATGAGGCCGGTAGAGCCAACATTGATGTTGACTGACACTCCGCCATCGCGAGCAGGCTCACTCCCACAGGTTTAGTGGTGTGTCTGGATGTTTAAGGCGCGGAGAAAAAATACCGCGTCAGGTGAAAGAAGATCGGCGCCGCAAAGCAGATCGAATCCATCCGATCCAGCATGCCGCCGTGTCCTTTGATCATGGTTCCCCAGTCCTTGGCGCTCAGGCTGCGCTTGATTGCCGACATGACCAGCCCGCCCAGGAACCCCATCACCACAATCACCAACGACATCAACAGCGACTGCCAGAAATTGAACGGTGTCATCCAGAACATGCACCCGCCAATCAGCGTGGCCGACAGGCCACCGCCCACCAGGCCTTCCACGGTTTTCGACGGACTCACCAGCGGCGCAACCTTGTGCTTGCCAAAGAGCTTGCCGAACACGTACTGCAGCACGTCACTCATCTGCACGACAAACACCAGGTAGAACAGCAGCAACGCGTTCTGGCCCTTGAAGCCTTCCAGGTCCAGCAGCAACAGGGCCGGTGCGTGGCTGATGCAATACACGCAAATCATCACCCCCCACTGAATCTTCGCCGCCCGTTCCAGGAACGCATCGGTGTCCTGGCTCAGCACCGCAATCGCCGGCAACAGCAGGAAGGCGTACACCGGAATCAACAGCGTGAACAGCGAATACCAGTGCGTGCCGATCAACACGTATTGCAGCGGAATCAGAATGAAAAACGCTGAGAACAACGCGTTATGGTCACCCAGCCGTGTCGGTGTCAGGGTGATGAATTCCCTGAGTGCGAACAGGGAAATGAAGCCGAACAGAATGACCGTCGCGTTCCCGCCCAGCAGGTAGGACACGAAGAAGATGATGACCATCCCCCACCAGGCATTGACCCGCTGGTTGAGGTTCTCGATGGTCGACATCGAGCTTTCTGATTTAGCGCGACTGGCCAGGATCCGGCCGATGATCGAGGCAATCGCCAACAGGCCCGCGATGGCGCCGAAGAACCACAAAAACTTTTGGTCAAGATTCATTCCGCCAACCTCACAATCGCATCACGCGCCCGGTCTAGAAACAGCTGTTTTTCCTCACCGACGATCCGCTGCATGGGGTTGCCGATGCGGATCGTGCAGATGATGGGCAACGGCACGTGTTTGCCTTTTGGCATGGAGCGATGCAGGTTTTCCAGGTAGATGGGCACCAGGTCCACCTCGGGGAACGTCTCGGCCAAGCGGTACAGACCTGATTTGAAAGGGCCGGGCAACGGCTGGTTGCCGCGCGTGCCTTCCGGAAAGATGATGATCGAATGCCCGGCGCGCACCACGTCGAAAATCGGCTCGAGCACGTTGACGCCAGGCGCTGGGTTGCGCTCGATCAGCACCGCATTCAGGCCTTTCTGTGAGACGTACGACAGAAACGCGTTCTTGCCCCAATAGTCGGCGGCGGCCACGGGTTTCACGTTTATCCGGGCTTCGGGCGGCAGGGCCGCGATGATTGCCAGGGTGTCCATGTGGCTGGTGTGGTTGGCGAAGTAGATGCGCTGGCGCGTCAGGTCCGGCGGGCTTTCCCATCGGGCCGTGACGCCGATGAGGAATCGAAGGACCGAAATCAGTGCGTTACTGATCCACATGGGCGTTCCCCTTGAGCTGGCGGGAGATGGCCAGGGTGCGCGTGACGCAGGTCGCGGCCGATCCTGCGGCGATCACGATCAGTGCGATCAACAGGCTGTAGTGGGTGCCATAAAGGCTGGTTTCGACCGCATTGAGCACCAGTGCGCCGGTCATCACGGCCATTCGATGCTGCTTGGCCATCGGCCCCATGAAGCTCTGTTTCAAACCTATCGAACCGCCGAATACCCGCACGTACGCTGTCAGCGCAGCGGCTAACGCCGCGAACCAACCCAGGTCGGCGTGCCCGATGGCATACCCGAGCGCGATGATCAGCAGGCTGTCGGCAATGCGGTCGGGGAATTCGTTGTAGAGGCTGCCGATGTCGGATTTCTTGCCGCCCTCGATCGCCACCATCCCGTCGAAGAGGTTACACAGCAAGCGCAATTGAATGCCCACCGCGCAGATGATCGAGCCAACAAGACCGTTATCGATGTTCAGCGCCACTGCGCCCGCGAGCGCAAAGGCGATGCTGGCGACGGAGATCTGATTGGGGGAAATGCCTCGTTTCACCAGGCGGTCGGTGAGGTGTTTTGCCCAGCCCGCAGAGCGCGTCTTGATGGGCCTTCTGTTGTCATCCATTTGCCAATATCCATATAAGTGTCGGTTGCTATCGGGTGCGCCACAGCGCTGCGTTGCGCGACTGTGTCCGACACTATAGAGGCTATCCTGCGCCCTTGTGCCTGTTTACTGACTGACAGGTCGAAGCGGCAACTTCAACTCCGCACACAATCCACCGCCCTCACGCTGACTCAAGGTCAACGATCCGCCGATGGCCAAGGCCAACTGCTGGGCAATCGCCAGGCCCAACCCGGTCCCGCCGGTGCTGCGATTGCGCGAATTCTCCACCCGGTAGAACGGCTCCATCACATGGGCCAGTTCCTCTTCGGCGATGCCGGGACCGCGGTCCATGACCTTGACCGACAGGTTGCCGTTCTTTGTTTCTACCCACAGTTCAGCCGCCCCGGCAAACTTCAGCGCGTTGTCCGTGAGGTTCACCAGGACCCGGCGCAACGCATGGGGCCGGGTGTCGATCACGGCGCTGCTTTTTCCGCTGAGTTGCACGTCCTTGCCCATGTCCTGATAGTCGAACACCAGGCTGTCGAGGAACGAATCCAGGTCGGTGCGGCGGCTTTCTTCGGTGGCGCCGTGAACGCTGCGGGCATAGGCCACGCCTTCGCGCACCAGATGTTCCATCTCACCGAGGTCGTTCCACAGTTTGTCTTTCTCGCTGGAGTCGTCCATGAATTCGGCGCGCAGTTTCATGCGGGTGATCGGGGTTTGCAGGTCGTGGGAAATCGCCGCCAGCAGCTGCATGCGCTCCTTCAAGTACGCCGCGATACGTGCCTGCATCGAATTGAAGGCGATGGCGGCATGGGCGACTTCGGTCGGGCCTTTTTCATCCAGCAACACCGCGTGAGTATTGGGGTCGAGGTTGTCCACGGCCTGGGCGAGGCGGGTGAGGGGACGGATAGCGATTTTCACGGCCAGCCAGGTGCAGAGAATCATCAGCGCCAACTGGCCCAGCAACACGATGGGCAGCCACGGCGACAACGGCACCATCGATGGCCGGACGTCGATGGTCACCGGGCTGCCGTCCGCCAGTTTCAGGTGAACCTGAAAGTTCTTTTGCGGACCCGGAATGTCAGTCACGGTCATCGGGTAATCCTTGCCGATGGCGTCCTTGATCGAGGTCATCGCCATGGGCGTGTCACGCAGGCTGGTGCCCGGCGAACCTTCATTGAGCAAATAGCGGTAATTGCGCCGATCCAGTTGTTTCAGCCAGCTCGCCCGTTCTTCGGCCGGCAAGCGGTCAAGGATGGCGATGGACGTCGAGACGTCCGTTTCCAGATTGCCCAGCATGGTGTTTTTCGCGCTTTCGTAGCGCTCGTAGTATTGCGCGCCGAAGGACAGCGCTTGCGCGAGGATCAAGCCGATCAGGAAGATCAGCGACAGCCGCGAGGCGAGGGTGCGCGGCCAACGAATCGCCAGGTTCATGAGGGCGCACCGAGCACTTCCACCGGCAGCGAAAACACATAGCCTTCGCTGCGCACGGTCTTGATGTAGGCCGGTTCACGCGCGTCGTCGAGCAAGCGCTGGCGCAAGCGGCTGACCAGCAAGTCGATGGAGCGGTCGAACAGGTCGGCGTCGCGGCCCTGGGTCAGGTTGAGGAGCTGGTCACGGTTGAGCACCCGTTGCGGGTGATCGAGAAACACCCGCAGCAAGCGGTATTCGGCGCCACTGAGCGCAACCATGGTGCCGTCTTCGTCGAGCAGATGGCGGGCCGAGGTGTCCAGGCGCCAGCGTCCGAAAGCCAGCAGACGGCCGCTTTCGGTAACCACCAGGTTTGGCGGCAGCATCCGTGTGCGCCGCAGCACGGCGTTAATGCGCGCAAGCAGTTCACGGGCGGCAAACGGCTTGACCAGGTAATCGTCGGCGCCCATTTCCAGGCCGATGATGCGGTCGGTTTCATCGTTGCGCGCGGTCAGCATCAGCACCGGCGTGGCCTTGTGTTTGCCGGCGCGCAATTCGCGGCAGAGCACCAGGCCATCGTCGCCCGGCATCATGATGTCGAGCACGATCAGGTCCACCGGCGTGGTCTCGAGAAAGGCGCGCATCTGGCGCCCGTCGGCGACGACGGTGGTGCGCAGGCCGTTCTTCTTCAGGTAGTTGCCCACCAGCTCGCGGATCTCGCGGTCATCGTCGACGATGAGAATGTGATCGACATGTTCCATGGAGCCAAGCCTCTATCAATGGGGGATATCACGCAGTCTATCGAGCCTTTGCCCGCTCGCCCGCAGCCCTTTGTATTGCAGTGTATCTGGCGTGGCGACGGATACACGCAGACGCAAAAACGTCCGTTTTCAGTGGTTTTGTATCGCTCTGTATCAGGGGCCGGCTTTGATACGCAACGATTTACACGCGCCGGTTTTCGACACAGACGAGATACCTCGCAGGCTTCTAATAGGTTCCATCGAGGCACACCAGACCGCCTCGGCCCAGATGAACGACCTATCCATTGAAGCCTTGAGGAAACCACCATGAACACCAAAACCATCTACGCCGCTTGCCTGTTTGCCGCCCTGAACATCTGCACCTTGGCGGCCCGCGCCGAAGCCGCCGATGTCACCGCCAAAACCTACACCTACGGCACCCACCTGGATATCAAGAAAGTGCTGTCGTTGAAACAGGACGCCACGCCTTCCTGCGGGATCGTCAATGCCCAGCTGACCTACCTGGACTCCCACGACAAAACCCAGGTGCTCAATTACAGCAAATTTGCCGATGGCTGCACCACCGACAACTGAGTCCTTTGCTGATCCATTACCGAATCCCTTTTGAAACAGGAAGAACATCATGATCAACGTCACTCGCTTTTTGACCGCTGTTGCCTTCTCCATCGCTGGTGCGGCGGCTCATGCCAATGTCGCTGTTGAACAGAAAACCTGTGGCAGTGCCACGTGCTTCCAGCTGACGCCGGTGGCGGAGCAGGCAGGTAATGCCTTCCTGGCACAGGACGGTTCGAGCCGTACGCCGCAGGGGCAACAACTGGATAACCAGACGGCTTGAGGCCGAACACGGCTCTGAAAACACCACCGATCCCTGTGGGAGCGGGCTTGCCCGCGAAGAGGCCAGTGCATTCAACATTGATGTCGACTGACACTCCGCCTTCGCGGGCAAGCCCGCTCCTACAAGGATCGGTGTGAATCGGCACCCCCCCACATGTTTAGGTGATCCCATGTTTCTCATCGCGTTCCTGGGCGGCATATTGACCGTCCTCAGCCCCTGCATCCTGCCGGTCGTGCCGTTCCTGTTCGCCGGTGTCAAACGCACGCGTTCATCGATCTTGCTCACCCTTGGCGGCATGGTTCTGACCTTCGCGCTGATCTCCAGCCTGGCCGTGGTCAGCAGTGAATGGGTTGTACAAGCCAACAACACCGGCCGCCACATCGCCCTGATTGTGATGGGGTTGTTTGCCCTGTCGCTGATTTCCGCCCGTGTCGGTGACTGGCTGACCCGCCCGTTCGTGGCGCTGGGCAATCGCCTCGACCCGAACACCCGCAAAATGTCCGGTCCTTTGGGGTCGGTGATGATTGGCGTGGCCACCGGGCTGCTCTGGGCACCCTGTGCCGGGCCGATCCTTGGGGTGATTCTTACCGGTGCCATGCTGCAAGGCGCCAACGCCCAGACCAGTCTGTTGCTGGTGGCGTACGGTCTGGGCAGCGCGCTGTCCCTGGGCACCCTGATCTTCGCCGGTCGCGGTTTGGTCAATCGCTTGAAAGCGTCGATCCCGGTCACCGGTTGGCTGCGTCGGGGCGCCGGTGTGGCGGTGCTGGCCGCTGCTGCGGTGATTTCCAACGGCGCCGACAAAACGCTGCTGGCCGGCACCTCGTCCGAAGGCGTCAGCAGTCTGGAGAAAGGTGTGCTGGAAACCGTGCCGAAAGTGGTCGACTACTTCGTCAGCAAGGTCAAGGCCGATACGTCCATGGACAACGCCCAAGGCGCCATGCCGTCACTGTCCGGCGCGGTCGAATGGCTCAACTCGCCAGCCCTGAGCAACGATTCGCTGAAAGGCAAAGTGGTGCTGGTGGACTTCTGGACCTTCGACTGCATCAACTGCCAGCACACCTTGCCGTACGTGAAGGACTGGGCGAAGAAATACGAGAAGGATGGCCTGGTAGTGATTGGCGTCCATACCCCGGAATACGGTTTCGAACGCATCATCGACAACGTCAAGGACCAGGTGAAAAAGCTCGGCATCACCTACCCGGTGGCCATCGACAACAACTATGCGATCTGGCGTGCATTCGACAACCAGTATTGGCCCGCACACTACCTGATCGACGCCAGGGGCCAGGTGCGCTACACCCACTTTGGCGAAGGCAGCTACGAGACTCAGGAAAAGATGATTCAGCAACTGCTGGAAGAGGCCAAGGCACCCGCCGCGTAACCCTCGACATCAATGGCTCACCGGCTGCGCGCCGTGGGCCATTGTTTTTTTCTCCTGACTGCGGCGCCACGCTGCCGGTGGCGCGCCGTACTCACGACGAAAGGCCCGACTGAACGCCGTGTCGGTTTGATAACCCACCTCTTCGGCAATCCGCATCAACGAGCTGTTACTGCTGCGTAACAGATTGGCCGCCAGCAACATGCGCCATTGCGTCAGGTACTGCATTGGCGAGCTTCCCACCAGTTGCTGAAAACGTTCCGCCAACACCGACCGCGATGCGCCCGCCGTGCGCGCCAGCTCTTCCAGGGTCCAGGCGTGACAGGGTTTTTTGTGCAGCGCGTTGAGGGCGGCGCCGACGATCCGGTCGCTGACACCCGCCAACCATCCGGTCCGACCTTCGCCGTGTTCATTCATGTACAGGCGCAATACCTCGATGAACAGCACCTCGGCCAGTTTGGCCAACACCCCTTCACCTCCGGGCCTGGGCGAACGCGCTTCGGCCAGCGCATAACGCACCGAAGATTCGAGCCACATACCCGCATTCGAGCCGCGCACATTGACCCGCACCACCGCTGGCAACCCCGTCAGCAACATGCCCGCCAGCCGCTTGTCACACGCCAGGTAGCCACACACCAGGCGCGTCACCGCGCCGCCTCCGCCATAACTCAGTTGCCGGGGACGGCGCGCCAGCACCATGTCCAGCCGCGCACCGGTGGCGGGTGCAAGCCCGGGTTTAGAGCTCATGCGGTGGGCGTCCCCTTGTGGAAAGACCACCACATCGCCGGCTGTCAGCAGCAGCGGCGGCTCATCACCGAGTTCGACGTAGCACTCGCCTTCAGTGATCAAGTGAAAGATCACCACGCGTTCGGCGCCGGGCTCCAGAAACGGCGCGGCCGTGTCGGCGCTGGGCGACTGATAGCACCAGGGCGCAGTGAACCTGGCATTGATGAAAATCGCGCCGACCAGGCGCACGACACGCAGGGTCTGGGACAGGGCATCCATGACGGTTTTCCGTTGTGGCGAATGCTTTCGATTGTGAACGTGTGGCGCCGCTGTGCGAAATCTCCGGACGATCGGACAGTGTTGGCCGACGATCGGGCAGGACGTCGCAAGTCGGCAGAGCGATAGTTTGCGCACAGGGCCACTGCCGACCCTGTCATCAATAACAACAGTGAGAGGTTGCCATGCCTAAGTTCGTTATAGAACGCGATATTCCAGGTGCTGGAACACTGTCAGAAAGGGATTTGAAAGCGGCATCGCAGAAGTCCTGCCGGACATTGCGCGATTTGCCCGAAGTGCAGTGGGTTCAGAGTTATGTCACGGGTGACAGGCTGTACTGCGTGTACATCTCGCCAAGCGAAGAGCTGATCAAGGAGCACGCCCGGCAGAGTGGTTTTCCAGCCAATCGCATTTCCCAGGTCATGAACATCATCGATCCGACCACGGCGGAATAAGCCGAGGCAGACCCGTACGGAGCAGACTTGATGAGTACCCCCATTGATCTTACTGCCTTGAAAAACCGCCAGATGGCCGCGTGGGCCAGCGGCGACTATGCCGTGATCGGCACCACGTTGCAGATTGTCGGCGAGGAACTGGCCGAAGCCTGCGACCTGCTGTGTGATGAGTTGGTGCTGGATGTGGCGGCCGGCAACGGCAATGCGACGCTCGCCGCCGCACGCCGTGGCTGCTATGTGACCTCGACCGACTATGTTGCGGCGCTGCTGGAACGCGGCGAAGACCGCGCCCGGGCCGAACGCCTGGAGGTGACCTTTCAGGTGGCCGATGCCGAGGCGCTGCCGTTCGCCGATGGCAGTTTCGATGCCGTGTTGTCGACGTTTGGTGTGATGTTTACGCCGGATCAGGCCAAAGCCGCGTCAGAGCTGGCCAGGGTGTGTCGCCCTGGTGGGCGCATCGGCCTGGCCAATTGGACGCCTGAAGGCTTTGTTGGCCAGATGTTCAAGACCCTGGGTCAGCACTTGCCACCGCCGGCAGGGGCGCCATCGCCTTCGAATTGGGGGTCCGAATCCTGGTTGCATGAGCATTTCGATGAGCGCAACTTTCTGGTCCAGGTTACGCGGCGGACTTTCAATTTCCGTTATCGCTCGGCGGCGCACTTCATTGATGTGTTCCGCAATTGGTATGGGCCGCTGCACAAGGCGTTTGCGGTGTTGCCTGCTGATGGTGCCAGGGCTCTTGAAAGTGATCTGACGGAGCTGATTAATCGGATGAATCGGGCGGGTGAAAGATCGTTGGTGGTGCCTAGTGAATATTTGGAGGTTGTCATTACGCGACGGTGAATTGTCAACTCACGAACCCCCTTTGGAGGTGTGTTTTTTTTGGGGGGTGGGGGCATATCCGTTGCTGCGGTTACGGCGGCTATTGGTTCCGCTTTTACAGCGGGTTACTTGGAAAAGCGCCAAGTAACCAAGCGCTTTTGCCCCTGACG